>DATESD010000110.1:0-15777 GCA_035270985.1 Bacilli bacterium
CCCCTTATTGCAAGGAATGAGACTTTTAGCCGTTAGGCGCGAAGTCTCATATTTTATTATAAAGGAGTTTACTATGTTTATTGAGTATTTTAAGAGTATGCACATTGCTTTTGTAATCGTTCTATTAATTGTTGGCTTAGCGCTAATTATTAAAGGTGGTGACTTATTTGTTGATGCTGCTAGTTGGTTTGCTGAAATATCGGGAATCCCAAAATTTCTGATTGGTGCCACAATTGTTAGTATCGCAACAACGTTGCCAGAATTATTTGTTTCTCTAATTGCTACGATGCAAAATAATACTGATATGGCAATCGGCAACGCCATCGGTTCAGTAACAGCCAACACAGGTTTAATCCTCGGAATTTCTGTTATTTGTGCGGCCGGAGTCGTTAGTCGCAAAGAATTTAACCTAAAAGGTATCTTACTGCTCGTTGCGATGACAATCCTAACCGTGTTCTCTTTAAACGGACAGTTTGGATTATGGCCTAGTGGTTTATTACTTGCCTTATTCGTTGTTTTCTTTTATGATTCGATCAAAGTTGCCAAGGAAATTAGTGATGATACCGCTAGTGAGCGGGAAAAACCAACAAAAAAACAAATTGTTAGTGGAACGGTTAAATTTATATTAGGGGCTTTGGGAATTGTCGTTGGTGCCGAATTATTAGTTGATACCGGTACAGTTCTTGCAACAGCCTTGAAAGTGCCTGACATTGTGATCGCCGTGACTGTTGTTGCTCTCGGAACTAGCCTTCCGGAACTAACAACAGCAATAACTTCACTTATTAAAAAGCAAGGGGCCTTATCAGTAGGAAACATTATCGGCGCTAATATTATGAACTTAGCTTTAATTATGCCTCTATGTTCCTTCATTTCCGGGGGCACATTAATTATTAGCAGCCAAACAATATCTTATGATATTCCTTTCTGTTTTGCTGTTGGTATAGTCGCGGTTGTCCCGGCGATAATCAAAAAGAAATTTATGCACTGGCAAGGAGTCTTATTGTTAGCAATATACATAACATATATTATATTAGTTGTTTTCTTACCAGTAAAATAAAAAGTATAACTTGAAGAAGTTATACTTTTTTGCTTTCTGCTAATATTTTTAAGGCAACATCGGGGAAGTTTGTAATAACAGCTGCCACCTTTTTTTTATACAACATTTCTTTTATTAAGTCATAATCATTAACGGTCCACACTAAAACTGGTGTTCCCGAAAGCTTTAAGCGCCAAGCATAACCAAACTTAATCAACCGGTAATGTGGCGAAACCATATCACACTTCGTATTTAGCACTCTAAATAAAGGGAATAATTCTGATAATCTTGTTAGGAAGCCCCACTTCGGATGCTCTTCTCCTAACAATAAAACTGTTTTGATTTTTTTATCTAACTTTTTAATTAATTTTATTGAACTATCCATAAATGCACGGATAAAGAAATCATCATAAGTAAGATATTTTTTTATTAAGGTAATTAATTCTTCTTCATATCCTTCTTCTTTTATTTCAATATCGATCAATATTTTACCTTTACACCACATCAGAGCATCTTCTAGGGTTGGCATAAGGAAGCCATCTCCCGTTGTTATCATGCTTAACTCATAATAAGTCAATTCACTGATTAACTTTCCTTTATAGTCAGCATCATGAACAACAATAATTTTGCCATCTTTTGTTTTACGAACGTCGCATTCAATTGAATCAGCACCAACTTCAAGCGCCTTTGCAAAGGCTTCAATTGTATTTTCGTGTTTCACTAAGCCGGAAGCTCCGCGGTGAGCTATCACCATTTGTTTTTTAAATTTCATATTTCCTCCTAATCATGCAAGAAATTAGTATAAATTGCATTTAACAATGTTCCTGTTTGATCACTACAATAATCCCAAAACATAACTCCCGCTAGCCCTTCAGCTTTAGCGTAGTTACATTTGTTGTTTATCGACTTAACATTTTCATAAGAAACAAAAGTTGTGCCATCATATAGCCAATAGGCCATTGCTACTTCATCATAATATTCAACAAATTTACCGGTTGATAAAATTGTGCTGACGATATTAGTATAACTAATTGTTCCACGTGGCGTAGTATTAGTAACGTTCATTCCATCACTAGTGTTGCTAGGATTAGTAACTGTACTCTTATAGCCATAAAAAGCACATCCAATTGTCAATCGTGATTTTTCGAATCCAGCATTAACATAAGCGCTTACCGATTGCGAAGCACTAGCTATCGTATTTGATGACGGGTGAAGTGCCGAATGATGGCTCGTTACTCCACTTTTACTTAAATCATAGGTCATTAAATGGAGATAGTTTAAACATTCATTTAATTTTCGGACTTCATATAAACTCGGAGAACCTCCTGGTACAGCTGCCGTTAACAATAAATCGGGATTAACTTTGTCAAAAGCAATTCTTAACTCCTGACAAAAGAGCGTGAAATTCACTTTATCTTGGGGCCTTGCGATAATTCCTGCCGCACTAACCGCTGGATATTCCCAATCTAGGTCAATACCATCAAAATCATAATCCTTTATTGCCTGCATAATGGAATCAATCAATACTTTTCGTGACGTAGAAGTCAGGCAAGCATCACTAAAACCTTCCATTCCCCACCCACCAATTGACAACACTACTCTAACACCGTGTGTGCGAGCGGCCATTATATCATTAATTCTTTTTACAGAACCAACATTTACTTTACCCGCCGTCATTTCCGCGAAGCAGAGATTGATAACATCAAGTTTCGCAAAATCTCCTGGTAGAAAAGACGAAAAAATATCCGAATATAAGTAGGCAAAAGTTAGATTACCTTTGTTTAGAGAATTTAGTGTTATTTTTTTAATAAGAACGTCTTTAGTATAGGTTAGACTCATATAGCTACCTCTTAGTGTTGCTGTTAGCGTTACTGCTTGATCATAGGTCTTCCGAGCTATAGCACCCGTTCCTGACATTGCTGTCGTATCTGAAGGGTTCCAGATGATGATGATGTTATTATCACCAACTCTTGTTGGCAATTGTAAGTTAACCATTGTCTCATTAGGAATACTATCCGTAAATGTTGCTATTATTTGTTCCATTAAAATTCTTTCATTTTCTACCAATCCTTGAAGATAAGCCTCAAACTCTTCATCAGTCATTTCTGAAGGATCTTTTTCTTCAGGGACAATTGGATCTTCAGGGGTAACAGGTTCCTCAGGAACAATAGGTTCTTCGGGGGTAACAGGCTCCTCGGGAACAATAGGTTCTTCAGGGGCAATTGGTTCTTCAGGAATAACCGGTTCCTCTTCAACAATATCCGGATCTTCCGGTAAATCTGATGGAGTTGCTTCCTTACAAGCAGTTAATCCAAAAAGAATAAATATTATAAATAAGCCAAAAATTATCTTTTTCATTTTTCTCCTATTAAAAAACAAAGTTTCCATCTTTAAAGATTTGCACTTCTTTGTTGTCATGTTTAATCCCTACAATGTTCATATCACTACTACCAAACATGAAGTCAACATGAGTAATTGACTTATTATAACCTTTAGCCATTAACTCGGCTTCTGATGAGTCATGACCATTTTTTATATTCATTGTATAAGCATTCCCTAGCGCTAAGTGGCAAGAGGCGTTCTCATCAAATAAAGTATTATAGAATAATATTTTCGTATTCGATATTGGTGAATCATGAGATATTAAGGCAACTTCACCTAAGCGAGAGCTACCTTCATCAAGTTCAAGTAAACTTTTTAGCGTCGCTTTTTCTTTTTTTGCGTCATATTCAACAACTTTACCATCTTTAAAAACTAAATAGAAATCTTCAATTAGTTTTCCTTGGTAATTAAGCGGCATCGTCGCTACGACCTTGCCATTTACTTGATGGCTATGAGGCATTGTAAATGTCTCTTCCGTCGGAATGTTAGGAGCAAAATAAACACCATTTCGGGATGTTTCGCCACCACCACCCCAGATATGATTCTCGACTAAGTCAATAGCAAGATCAGTGCCGTGAGCGTTTTTAAACTTTAAAGTTTTAAAATTGTAGTCATTAAGCATTTTGTTATGCTTAGCTAACCTTTCCATATGAAGATGCCATTCTTGGACCGGATCATTATCCGCCGTTACTCGTGAAGCGCTTAAAATTGCTTCCCATAATTTATTAACAACTTTCTTTGGATCATCATTAGGGAAGACCTTTTTTGCCCACGCCAAAGTCGGAGCCGCAATAACTAGCCACTGCGAACCATTGCTCATCATATGTTTACGATAAAAGCCAACTTTTTCATTTGTTGCTTTCGCTGCTTCTTGCATTTTAAGTGGATCAATATCTTTCATTAGTCCTGGAGTTGGAGCACTAATCGAAATAACTGCGGCTTTTTTATCAACGATATATTTAAATTGTTCAATAAGATACTCCGGAACATCTTTAACTACTTCCATTTCGGCGTATGTATAGAATATTTTTGATACGATGTCATCGTTATAGCGAACCATAACATAACTAGCGCCAGCTTCATAGCCACTCTCAACAATCATCCGTGCTAAATCTTTACACTCAACTGGTGAATTAACAACTAGCACTTGTCCTTTTTGCACATTAACACCAACTCTGACCGCTAAATCGGCAAACTTTTTCAATAATTTATTATTCATTTTTATTCCTCCTATTTAGGTAATATTATACCATAAAAACACAAAAATAAAAAGGCTTCCCGAAAGAAACCTTTATTTTTTTGTTTGTAATCATGACTTTATCTTGATCACAACTTATGCTTTTAATTTTCAAAAGGGGGATAATTTGGAATCCCGTAACCAACAATGTAAGTATTTGTAAACAAATAACTTCGCCGCGCCACCATTTTTGACGAATTTCCTTCAATCGTGTAAACGCGGTTGTTATCAACAGCAACAACAATTCCCGTATGTGTTGATCCTGTTGTTTGACCAGCATCACGATAGAAAGCAATATCTCCCGGTTTCGGTGTGTAAGCTTCCCGCTCACCAAAGCGTCCTTCAGCAACAAACCAAGCCATACCTGCGATACAACCGCAGTAACGTGGAACTATTTTTGTTGAAATACCAGCTTCGTTACAACACCATGAGACAAACATCGCACACCACGGCTCATAATTTAGATTATACCAGGCGCCATATTTTGTATCGTCATTAGGCCCTTCAACATATCCTAACTCTTCGGTTGCAATCGCTATTAGGCGGCTAACATAATCAACATTAGATTCACCGTAAATAGTTAGCGTAATCGACCCTTTAATTTCTTTATTGGCTTTTGATACTGCAGTTATAATAACTTTCCCCGCCGCCACGGCAACTAAGCGACCATTATCATTAACAGTAGCTATTGTTCCATCCGCTGTTATCCACCGATAATTACCAGCAAAAACTGCTTCATCAACATAAACATAAGATAATTCGCCAGCGTGAATTTTCGCTCCTTCTTCATGAGTAAAAAGCAGTAAAGGTCCTTCTGCAGTTTCCCCGTTTTCTGCTTTCACGGAACTAGTCTTCGTAACATTAATTGTATATTCAGCGCGAACAAGACTATTTGTTTTTAAAGTCGCCGTAATTATTGCCACGCCTTCTTTAAGAGCGGTTAACTTATCACCAGTTAAATTTAAAACTAATGGATCACTAACCGTAAAATTAAAATCTTCCGCGCTAGCATCTACTGCCGTAATATTACTAATCCAAACATATCCCGTATCTCCAACACGCATATCATTATAAGTAGCGGCTAAGACCGGCAAGATCGGAATAACGCTAACCGTTATGCTAGCCGTTAAACTTGCATCTGTCTTTGAAGTAACTGTTAATGTTGTTACCCCTAATTTTAAAGCTGTTAATAAATAGTTTTCTAGCGATAAAACACCCGCGTCCCCAATCACCCAAATAAAACTATCTTTATCATGATAATTTAAAATATCTGGTTTCATCTTTTGTCCTAATTGGATTGTTGTATTCGCTAGTGATAGTAATGGTTGAAGGGGATATATAACAACATCTATTGATGCCGTTAAATTTTTATCGGCTTTATTCACTATTGAAATAGTAACATTGCCCGGAGTTAAAGCCGTTAATTGATAATTACTATCAATTGTGAGCACTTTTTCATCACTGATGGTCCACAGAAATAAACTAGAGTCCTGATAATTGACAATATCAATTATCACTGCTTGCCCGACTTTATAATCACTAGCTCGACTACGGAGAATAGGCATCTGGCCTTTAACGTTTATTTCAATTGTTCCTATTAACTTACTATCATTTTTAGCTGTCGCTGTAATCGTTGCTAGACCTGCTCGCAAAGCGAAAATAGACGTTCCAACAACTTCTAAGATAGTTTCATCGCTCGAAGTATAATAAAATTCATCAGTAACAGCAAAATTTTCGACCATTACACTAAAGACATCATCAACAAAAATTTCTTCCGCTGATAAAACTATTCGGGGTTTTATTTCACCAACTTCAATTTGCATATAAACAGTGACTAATTCTTCATCTTTTAAATTGACGATTAAATTAGTTTTCCCTTTGGCAATAGCCTTTAAAGTAATGTCATTTATTTCTAAAATGTTATTATCAGATACAGAAAAATTAAAGTCGTGAATATCACCATCGTAATTAGTAATCTTCAACTGCACTTCTTCTGTTAAGCCCAGATAAGTCGGACATACTATCTGCGGCAAAACTATTATTTTTAGAATTTCCGTACTGCCCTTAATCGTAATCGTCGTTTTACCCGCTTGTAAGGGAACAATCATTTCATTTATTATTTCAATAACATCCGGATTGGCAATAATAAATTCCGTGCTCCCATCGTTATCTTTTACCGGTATGGTTTGGGCTATTTCGCCAGCAAAAATAAAAGTATCAGTGGTAAAGGTTGGCTGGGGCCTATCACAACCAATAATTACGATTAGTAAAAATATAAATAATAGCGACAAAAGCTTTTTTGTTTTCTTCATGCCTTACCTCATCATCTAAACTCATTGATTATTATATCATATTGTTACTTTATTATAAAGTGTTTTCATCTTAAGTTGCGTTAATTTCATGTTTAATATATTGCTCTATATAAGGCAAATTAACTAGGGAAAACAATCTTTACCATCTTTGCATTTACAAAAATGGGCATTTAGGTTATAATATAAAAAGTAAAGGATGGTGACTAAAGATGCAAGAGCTAAAAAAACAAGAACAAATTTTAGACTTAATTAAACATGAAAGCAATATATTCAAGCTCGCAAATTCTTTAAAACAATTCCACCCCTACGATATTGCTGAGGCTTTTTTAGATTTAACTCCTGAAGAAAGACAAAAAGTATATCGGGCCCTGTCTCATGAAGACTTGGCCGATATCTTTGAATACTTAGATGAAGTTGACGGAGCTATTTTCCTAAAAGAAATGGATATATCCCGAGGAACTTCCGTTTTAAGTGAAATGGAAACAGATGATGCCACGGATATTATTAACGAATTGGAAGAAGATGCCTCATCTTATTTAGAAAAATTAGAGTTAGAAGATAAAAAGACATTAGATTATTTACGCACATATGAAGAAGAAACTGCTGGGTCAATAATGACAACTAATTTTCTCGAAGTTGATGCTAATTGGGACGTAAAGGAAGCCATGAAATTTCTTATCGCTGAAGCCGATGAAGCAGAAACAGTTGATCCTCTCTTTGTTTCAACCGATAATAAATTAGTTGGTCTTCTTGACTTAAAAAAATTAATAATTGCTCGATCACCAAAAAAGATATCGGAAATTATGAACGAAGACTTTAGTTTTGTTAATGCAACTGATTCCATCGGGGAAGCATCTAATAAAATTAGAAATTATGATATCTATGCTCTTCCAGTTTTAGAAGGGCAAAGATTAGTCGGCATCATCACTATGGATGATGCTCTTGATGTAATTCAAGATCAAGTTAATGTTGACCTAGAAAAACTAGCTAGTATTGGTGAGGCGAAAGACGGTAAAGCTACGCTTTACAAGACCTTAGCGACCCGAATCCCGTGGCTAATTTTACTTCTTGTTTTAAGTTCGCTTATTATTAATGTCCTCGGGACGTTTGAAGATGTTATCAAACAAGTAACTGTCTTAATCTTTTTTCAAACCTTAATCCTCGATATGGCCGGCAACGTTGGAACCCAATCACTAGCCGTTACTATTCGTAGCTTAAGTCGTAGGGAACTAGATACCAAGAAAAAAATAAGATCCTATTTCTTAAAAGAATTTAAAGTGTCAATTATCAATAGCTTTTTATTAGGAATAATGGCTTTTATTGTTAGTTTCATCTTTTTAAAGTTAAGCAATAATCCCGGAGTAAATGTTCCAATTATTAGTTTAATTGTCAGTTTATCAATTGTCGTTTCCTTAAGCCTTTCTGGTATGTTTGGTATTGGCGTCCCGATCATTTTTTCGAAAATGAAAATTGATCCTGCTGCTGCTAGCGGCCCTTTTATCACAACCTTAAATGATTTAATATCAGTTGTCATTTATTTTAATCTGGCAATCCTATTTTTGGGTTTATATCGGTAGGTGAGATAAAATGAAAAAAACGTATATTTTAAATCAATTAGAGAAAAATAAAGACTTAAAAGTCTTAAAAGCAAACTTAAGAAAATTACACCCCTACGATGTCGCCAGTTCTTTTCCTTTATTAACGGAAGATAAGCGCAAAAAACTATACACCCTTTTTGATAATGAACAATTAGCTGACATTTTCTCCTATTTAGAAGATTCATCAAAATACTTAGAAGAATTAAATAATTCTCAAGTCGCTTCCATCCTGGAAGAAATGGAGCCTGATGATGCCGCTGATGCCTTATCAGATATGGTTGAGGCTACTTCTAAAGCCGTTTATGAACTTCTTGAGAAAGATACCCAAGAAGAATTAGAAAGTTTAACTCGATATGAAGAAGGTACAGCTGGTGCGATAATGAACACCAACTATATTTCCTTCATTTCCGGTATTGACATAAAGGAAGCGATGCGAATCGTTGTCAAGGAAGCCCCAAAAGCCGAGACAATCAACACCTCTTTTGTCATTCTTGAAACAGGAGAATTACTCGGTACAATTGATTTAAAAAAATTAATCGTTACCAAATCGCCTTGTAAGATTGATAATATAATGAATACCAATTTCCAATGGGGTAACGTTGGCCAAGATGTTGAAGACATCATTAAAACAATTAAGGATTATGATATCTATGAACTGCCGATCCTGCAAGATGGCATTTTAAAGGGTATAATCACTATGGATGATGCCACCGATGCTTTAATTGAAGAAGCTGATGAAGATTATGCAAGGTTTGCCGGTTTAACTGAGGAAGAAGAAATAAACGAATCAGTTTATAAATCAATTAAAAAGCGTTTGCCTTGGTTAGCTATTTTATTAGTTCTCGATATCTTTGTTTCAATCATTATTTCGCAATTTGAGTATTTGTTCGCGATCGACAGCATGATTGTTTTCGTTATCTTTCAACCCATGATTCTTGATGCTGCTGGTAATTGCGGTACTCAATCATTAGCTGTCACCATTCGCAAAATAAGCGATTATCAACTCGATGAAACAAAGCCGATCATGAGGCACATCGGCCGCGAATTTTCTTTAGGGTTAATAACGGGCTTGTTATTAGGCGTCATTAGCTTTATTGTTTCTATCTTAATATTATTGATGCAAACCGATTTCGGACAAAATATTTTTATGGTATCGTTCATCGTTAGCCTTTCCATCTTTGTTGCTGTTACCGTAGGTAATACTATTGGTTCTTTAATTCCCATTCTTTTAAATAGAATCGGGATTGACCCCGCGGTTGCTTCGGGACCTTTTATAACGACTATCAATGATATTTCTGCAATTGCTATCTACTTCACATTAGCAACATTATTAATTTATAATTTTCTTTAACTAAAGAATCCTATTTTCAATAAAAAAACTACCTTTTTAGTTTAAAAGGTAGTTTTTATTTTAGGCGATACTTGCTACTTGAGCCCGGTAAATATTGGCATAAGTACCATTTAAACGCAATAACTCTTGATGCGTTCCTTCCTCAACTTTTAAGCCATGGTCAAGAACTACTATTTTGTCAGCATTTTGAATTGTTGATAAACGATGAGCAACAATAATTGTTGTTCGCCCTTGGGAAACAATTTCCATAGCTTTTTTAATCATTGATTCAGTTTCCGTATCAATATGCGAAGTCGCTTCATCCATTATCAAAACTGAA
The DNA here is from genome assembly GCA_035270985.1 of Bacilli bacterium. Lineage (GTDB taxonomy): Bacteria > Bacillota_I > Bacilli_A > ML615J-28 > CAG-698 > JAAYBG01. The sequence goes on from DATESD010000110.1 coordinate 10,236, forward strand.
GGATTATGAATCAAAACCCGGGCCAGAGCAACAATTTGTTTTTCACCACTAGACATATTAATTCCCGCACGGGAGATTTCTTGATTAACGCCTTTTTCAAAGCGCTCAATAATTTTTTGACCGCCTATTTGCGTTAAAACCGCAACAATTTCTTCGTCACTAACATTCTCCCGCCCAAAGCGGATATTACTGGCTATTGTCCCCTTAAATAAAACCGGTTCTTGCAGGACAATTCCGATATGCTCACGATAACTTCTTTTGCTGTAAGTTGTGATATCTAAACCATCAATTTTAATCGTTCCATCTCCTGCTTTCAATTCATAAAATCGTAGCAGAAGATTCATTAGTGAAGTTTTACCACTACCTGTATGACCGATTAAACCGATTTTTTCGCCACTCTTAATATTAAGGCTAATTCCCTTAAGAACATAGTCATCTTTTTCATAAGCGAACCAAACATTTTCAAAAGCAACGTCCCCTCGATAGCGAGGAATAACTTCAATAGTATTATCTTCAATTGGTCCTTCAATAATATTATGAATTCTGTCCGTCCTAACTAGAGCATGTTGGAAATCGCCAACTTGAGTGAAAATTAAACTTACCGGATCGATAATTTTCAATAAATACTCATTATAAGCATAAATTAAACCAGCGGAGATAACAATCTCCGAAACAGTCATATGTTGATAACCAAAATAAGCAACAACTATCGCCGTAATTATCCCTCTAACGATACCAATCATATTCCAACCAGTTGTTAGATGCAAATTAACTTCTTTCATTTGTTCGGAAATATATTCTTTGTTTAGAGTGTTAAACTCCGAAACAGTTTGTTTTTTAAAATTGAAAATTTGTAATATATTAATTCCATTAATTATCTCATTTATTTTACCAACCAATAATGATCGTAACTCATTTACTTTTACGGCTATTTTCTTTAACCTAACTAAGAAAAAGCGGATCCAAATATAAGCTAGCGGATAAACAACAAAACTAAACAATGCTAATTTAGGATCAAGATAAAACATTCCTACATAAGCTAGAATAAAGCTCAAAACTCCACTAAATAACACGTTAGTTGATAACCGATATAAAATTATCATTCCATCAACATCGGAAGTTACTTTTGAGGCAATTTTTCCCGCTGGTTCAGCTTCAAAGTATTTAATTGGCAATCTTTCAATGCTCTTCATCGCATCAATTCGCCCTTGTTGGGCAATATGAGTCACAACTTTATTATTAGAAAAAGTTTGAATATAGGAAGCAATAATCGAGAAAACGCTTCTGGCGAGCAGTAACAAAACTAAAATTATTAAGGAGGTAAAGATTGGGCGGTAAAAATCAACCACTTCTGCGGCTTTTAACTTAATAACGGGATATGTAAAAGTTTGCTCGTTAGCCGCCGTTATCGTTAATGTGTCAGAAACAATATTTTTCGAGCCCGCAATAATTTTACCGGCTGTTATATAAAACCCATTTTTATAAACTAACAAGGAGAAATCATCAATTATTTCATCATTAGCATCTAAAAACCGCTTTTGTTTATAAAAATTGCCATCATAACTAACTGTCTTCTCATCACTAGCAAGAACTTCTACCCATTCATATTCAATTCCTAAAATATAATCATCAAGAATTCGTTTTACAATCAAGGGTGATAAAAATCCCAAGATTTGGACAATTAAAATCATGATGATACTAATAAAAAAATACTTTTTATATCCTTTAAGATATTTAAATGTTCTTTTTATATTTTTCATCTGACACCTACTTACTTGCCAGTTGCTCGATATATTGGCGTTTATACCAATTATCATAGGTTAGCAATTCGCGATGGGAGCCAACATTAGTAATCTTTCCGGCTTCTAACACGATGATTTTATCAGCTTGATAGATTGCTGAAAAGCGATGAGCAACAATGATATTAGTTTTATCGGCTCGAGATTTTTTTAAATGGCCGATAATATTGGCTTCTGTCAGGGCGTCGACAGCGCTTAAGGAATCATCGAGAATTAAAATCTCCGGATTTTTTACTAAAGCTCGGGCAATTGATAATCTTTGCCGCTGTCCTCCCGATAAACTAGCACCAAACTCTCCAACCATTGTTTCACTACCCTCAGCCAAATCTTTAATATCTTTTTTAAAGTCCGATAAGGTAATAGCCGTATCTATTTGCGCTGGTGAGGCCTTAGGGTTACCAATTAAAATGTTTTCATCAACAGTCTTCCGAAACAAAATATGAACTTGGGGGACATAACCAACAAGATTATGGACATCTTCAATTTTATAATTTTCAATGTTTTTACCATCAATTAAAATTTCCCCACTAGTTACATTAAACTCTCGTAACAACTGTCTTATTAATGTTGATTTCCCGGAACCTGTCGGGCCAACAATACCAATAGTTTCGCCTTTTTTAATGGTAAAATCAATATTTTTAATTGTTTCATGATTATCAAAGGGGTATTTAAAACTAACATTAACAAAATCAATGCGCTCAAAAGTGAAAACTGAAGAGCTTTCCTTTTCGTCTTTAACAAGAGGCTCTAAATTCATGATTTCCCAATAACGGTTATCCGATATTGTCGCATTGTTAATTGTATTTAAAACATTACTTAAAGCGACTAATGGTCCATATAACATCCCGACGTACATGACAAAGGTAATTAAGTCACCAGTTGTAATCCGCGAAGTAATTACCATATAACTACCAAAAGCAAAAGCGATGAAATACGTGAAAGCATAGATAAATTCAAATAACGGAGTAAATAATGTTTCAAACTTTATAATTCGTCGCCAAGAATCAATATCAGCATCAATCGCATCTTTTGCTTTAGAAAAATCATTGTCTTCTTGGCAATAAGCTCTAATTGTTTTAACTCCTTCAATTGATTCCAAAACTTTTTCCGTCATGTCAGCGTAAATTTCATGATGGATTTTATAATATTGCCGTTTTTTCATGCGAATTTTGTTTAAACGGAAAATAGCAATCGGCATAATCAAAACAGAAACTAAGGTTAACCAAGGATCAATAGTAAAAACCATCATGACAATGGCGGAAACAACAACGCCAGTATTAAAGACAACGCTTTGTAAGAAGCCCGTACAGACAACAGTTAAAACTTCTAAATCATTAGTTGCGCGCGCAATCAAGTCGCCTTTTGTATATTTTGAATAAGCGCTAGCATCTAGTTCAAATAGATGATTTAAATATTTATCACGTAGTTCGTATGATACTTTCTTCCCTAAAACATTAATCAAGTAATGATATAAGATATTTAAAAGATACCTAACAATCGGCAGTAATAACAAAAGACTAGAATAAAGAATAATCTTATCTACAGTAATTGTTCTATTAGCAATCTCTTCAATAACAAGTCCTAAAATCCGAGCCGGAATTACCGACATCATTGAAAGAAACAGCAATGATACTGCCGCCACTATATATCTTTTATACTCTTGTTTGAAAAACCATTTTAAGTGTTTAAATACATCAATCATTTTGCTTCACCATGTAAATAATATACTACTAAAAGACAATTAACACAACAAAATTGCACAAAAAAAGTTGCTGCTTGAGGGCAACAACTAAAATGTTTCTTTATCTTTCTCCTTTATCATAAGGAGTGCCGGCAGCTTTTGGTGCCCGCGATTTTTTCGAAGTAAATGCTAGGACTACTAGCGTAATTAAGTAAGGTAGGATTCGGTATATATGTTGGCTAACGCCGATGGTCGCGAGAAAATAAATACCATCATTATTAATATCGATATACGGATACCCAACAGCAATACACTTCAACAAGCCAAATAGTAGCGCCGCCGCCGCAATATTTTTAGGTTTCCAGTTACCGAAAATCATTACCGCCAGGGCTAAGAAACCAAAGCCCGCAACATCGCCATTACTTGAGGCTGCAGCTGTTGTTACAGAATAAACAAAGCCGCCTAAACCAGCTAAACCGCCGGAAATCATAATCCCAGCATAACGCATCTTATAAACATTGATTCCTACTGAATCAGCTGCTTGGGGATTTTCCCCACAAGAGCGGAGGCGAAGACCAAATCTGGTTTTATATAACATTATTGAGAGGCCAATATATAAGCCTAAACAAAGCCATGTTGTAATATATGTTTTATTAAATAAAACATTGCCAATGACTCCTAAAGGATTATCTAATTTATCACCTAAGCCAAAATCACCTTGGGATAACATGAAATAATCATTAGAATTATAGCGTGAATCAATACTCAAAACACTTTGCGAAGTAATTATTAAAATAAAGAATAAGACTAAGGCTGGTGCTAAAAGGTTTAAAGCACTACCGCCAATTGTTTGGTTAGCTTTAAGTTTAATCGCCGCAAAGCCTAATAGTAGTGAAAACAATACTCCACCAATAATTGAAACTAACATTCCTAATATTAATAAGGGTTGACCAAATGATAAGGGAACTTCTAAGAGGATAATACTCCTCACAAAATAGACACCGATAAAAGCTCCAATAATCATTAAGCCTTCCAGAGCAATGTTAATTGTTCCACTTCTTTCGGAAAAGACACCAGCAAGAGCAACAATCATCAAAGGAATCGTATAAATAATTGTTTGTTGTAATAAATATGTCATTATTCATGCTCCTCCTTAATAATTTTTTCTGTCTCGTGAGGCTCTTCCTTCGGCTTTTCTTTTAGTTCTTCTAGTCTTCTTTGTTTGAATTTTTTACCTTTTAGTATTTCTTTAAATGCTAGCGAAAAAGCACTTAAATATACAATCGATGCAATAATAATATCGGTTATATATTCATTAAATGGCGTCAAGTTTTTTAGTTGTAAACCCGCTACATTTAAGTATGACATAAACATTCCCGTGAATATTACCCCAACGGGATTGTTATAGGCGAGTAAGGCGATCGCTATCCCGTTAAATCCAACTGAAGGAAGCGATTGATAGGTTGACCAGTAAAACTCCGTATTGCCTGATAAATAGTATAAGGCCGCACTCATTCCCGCTAAACCACCAGCGATTCCCATCGATAAGATAATACTTCGTTTTTCATTGATGCCTGCATATTTAGCCCCGTGGCGATTATGACCACAAGCTTTTAATTCATAGCCAAAAGTAGTTTTGTTTAAAATGATATAGACGATAATGGCAATTAAAATCGCAATTAAAATTCCGCCGTTTACCTGGGAATTAGGAAATATTTTATCTAGTCCCATTTTTGAAGTCGCGATCCCATTATGAGTCGTTTTATAAAGGTATGATAAGTTTTTCGTTGGTGATGGATCTAATAGGTTTTTAAAAACGCCAGTATTATTATCAAACAATGAGGTGACGATATTAGCAGCAATCCAGTTAGTCATAATACAAGTAATAACTTCATGGATATTTAGTAAGGCTTTAAATATCCCGGGAATAACTCCCCACAATGCTCCAGCCAAAAAACCAGCAATAAAAGCTAGTAACCATATTATCCATGTTGGCATTAATGTTGATGGTATTGATAGGGCAACTATAAACGTTGCAGCCGTGCCCATTAAGTACTGACCG
>DATESD010000111.1:0-31671 GCA_035270985.1 Bacilli bacterium
GCTAAAAACATAGAATCGATTCCAGCTAAAAACAAAGCGCTGAGGGGTATTAAGAAAAAGTATAATAATATTAAGATAGAAGAATTAGTAGCGAAAATCGAAAAATACATTGAGAACAATCACCAGTTAAATGTTTTAAAAGAACAGTATTTTAACCTAACCAAAATCAAGTACGATATTAATAATAACCTAACCGAAAGTTTGGATGATTTAAGAGAATATTTTGATAATATTGAACGCTATGAATACCGGGGCTTTATTACTAAAATGTTATACAAATTGACAGAAAAAGAAGTCCTTGATAAAGAAGAATATGACCGCATAGTAAAAATGCTATTAATGTATAAAAAATCTTACTTAGAATTATCAAATTTAATTGACGATTTTTCGCGGTATAATTTACTTGTTCCGGGAAATACTGTTTATGAAAAAATATCAAATTTAGGAAATGTTTTTGCATACATTCAAAATCTATACTTTTCTAATGATCGAATGTTATTTGTAAAACGAACGAAAGACCAAGATTATATTAAAGCGGAGACTTATCTAAGCATTAGAGACTCATTGCTAGAAAAGAATAAACATATTAATAGCTTGCAAGAAAATGAAAAATACAAAAATCTTTACGGACAATTATATAATAATGCTGACACTGATGTTAAATTGATTGCTAAGGTACTGCAAAATTTCGAGACTTATATTAGTTGCTTTACAAATACTAGTTGCTTTATAAAAAGTGTTGCTCCCGAGCGAAACAGACTTATAAAAGAGCATATTGCGGCTTGTAAAGAGATTGGCAATACACTAACAGAAATTTTTAAAATGTATTGTAAAATTTTCAAAGATGGAATTTCTCGCTATTATTACCATGACTTTGAAGAAACTATTGAGTACACGACGAAACTACTTAACTCAAAAGAAGAATTGTTGAGTTACTTAGCGATAACAGAAGGAATTAGTACGCTTAACAAATATAAACTCGGCAAATTAATAAAGCATGTTATCACAACGAAACAAAAGGATAATTTGGTTAATGATTTTTGCTCGATTTATTTAAACGGCGTAAGAAACAAATATCTTGCCGCTAATAAAATATTAATCGAAATAGATGATATTAATAATTATTTGTATAAGATAGGGCAACTAGAAGCACAGCTTATCAATAGTGAAAGTGAAAACATTTTAAACGACATTCGTAAAAATAGCCTTCACAGAGTAAACTTGAATAACATTGAGCATCTGGATTACCAATCATATGTTAATAGGACAAAAGGAATCAAACATATTTTGCTAGCCAACACCAAAACTGTTGATAAATATCTAAATGTTGATGATTTTGATTTAATAATTGTTGATGATGCTCACATTCCGAGTTCTAATATAAAGTTCTTATCGCAGATAAAATCGCAAGTTATTATATCCGGAGATTATCAAGTTCATGAATCTATCTCGAAAAATTTAATATCAATCATTAGAAACACCCAAAGGTTCTGGTTTGATTATCGTTATTCTTTGACGCCAAAAGGGTTAATGAATTTCATGGAAGGACAAAGAGGACTTTTTCCTAATGAATATTCTTTGAACATTGGTTTGGAGATTATTGAGAAGAAAGTAAACGATTATATTTTTGAGTTATTTATTAAAGAAGAAGACGTAAAGATTAATTACTTTGTGAAAGACTTGTCCAAGCAGCAAGATGCTTACCGAGACCTAGCGAAAATTTTAGTAAAAAAAGGTTATGACTATCTTCAAATACAAGCTTTCTTAAATGAAAATATAAACATTTGTGACCTAGCAACTGGCTATTTAATTAGCGCTGATTATAATATCATTGACTATGAAGATTATTATATGGTTGATATTGACTATATATATGATAATATGCTAGATAACCTCATGCTATGCCAAAAGAAAATTATTATTTATGATAGCAAAAAGATATTGCAAGAGGATAAGAATTTTAAGTTTGCACGGGGATTAAAAGAAATTCTTGCAGGCCGGGAGCAAATTTTTTCTCGAAATTTCATTGAAGAGAGCAAGGAAATACTAGCCCAAAAGATAACAGAATATGGTTATGAAGTTTTTGTTAATAACGATAATATGAATTTAGTTTTGAAAAAAGATGAAGTTTTATTTGGAGTCATAATTTTGTTTGACGATATAAACCGAACAGAAATATTAAATATTTATCGTGACAAGTACTTTGTTAATATAAAAAAAGGTTGGAAGATAGCGGTCTTTTCAAAAATTATTTTTGAAAAGGGATTGGCTTATGTAGCTAAAAGAATTGTTGAGGCCCTTAATAGTGACTAAACGTGGAGATAAAAAGAAATTCAAAGATTTTGTTAATGCCGTTAAACAAGACCCGCATCGTTATTTTTATATCAAAAGCACGCTAACGAAGTTAAAAGAAGAAGAAATAGATGTTAGCACGCAAGGGTATTTAGGCCAAACGTTACTTCATGTGGCGCTAAAACTAAATGATATTAAATTATTTAATTTATTCATTAAAGCCGGAGTTAATATTAATATTGCTAATGAATACGGCGACACTCCCCTTCATAAGGCTGTAAATGATGGAAAAATTAAATTTATAAGAGCCCTAGCAAATAGTGGATGTGATTTAAACATTGGGGCTTCGCAAGAGCAAACTCCACTACATTTGGCGGCGATTAATGGGAATATCGAAATTGTAAAATATTTAGTTGATCATGGAGCTGATGTTGATATGCTCGATGAAACAAACTGTTTGCCAATTGATTATGCGATTGAAGAAAAAGATGAAAAGATGATTATTTATTTTATGAGCAAACAAGAATTAGATCAAGAAAGAAAAGATCAAATAGACTTATTGTTAAGTAGAGAGGGTGAAAAGAATGCTTGATCACTTTATTAATATTATATCAGAGTATACAGAAGGATTTAGTTTTTTAGGAATAGCAAAAGCGGTAGTTGATTTATTGCTAGTAATAGGTTTATTAATTGCCTTATATTTTTTGATTAAAAGGAGGACAAAACCAAACAAAATTATCCTCATAATATTCCTCTTTTTGCTAGGCTATTTCGTGACAGTCTTATTTGATTTAAGACTGATTAACGAGGCAATGAGACTTATCGCGTTTTGGACAGTGGGAATCTTTATCATTATTTATAGTCAAGAAATAAAAAACGGCTGGGAAGAATTTTTTGTTAAGTCAAAAGTTGATAATGCTTTTTCAACGATTCAAGAAAAACAAGTTATCATCAATACAATCACGCAAACAGTTGATTATTTATCAAAACGTCATATTGGAGCATTGATAACTTTTGAAAGAGAAGACAACTTAAATACTTTTATTGAAAAAGCGATTCCCATTAATGGTGTAATTACGCAAGAATTACTAACAACAATCTTTACTCCCGGAACAGCCTGCCATGATGGAGCAGTTATTATCCGCAAAAACAGAATAATGTGTGCGGGGGCATATTTTCCTTCAACATACAAATATGATGTTCCTAAATCGCTAGGAACAAGGCACCGCGCGGCAATTGGCATTAGTGAAAAATATGATGCCCTAACTATTGTTGTTTCGGAAGAGACAGGAAATGTATCAATTACTATTTCCGGAGTAATAAATTTAGAGTTGACTAATGAAAGATTAAAAGAAATTTTAGACCAATATTTAGTTATTAAATAAAGATTTAGGGGAAACCCTAAATCTTTTTTGTAACTTAAACTCATCGAAATAGATTTGAAAAACATTTTTTCATAAACAACATTGGTTTTATTTAAAAAACATGGTATAATAATATAAATAGGGAGAATAATTTATGAGGATAGCTTTGATTGCCCATGATAAGAAAAAGCCAGATATGTTAGAGTTTGCTAAAGAGAACGAATTTTTTTTAAGTCAACACGTTTTATATGCAACAGGAACAACGGGGAAGATAATCATGGAGAATACTAGTTTAAAAATACATTGCCATAAATCTGGGCCACTTGGTGGGGATCAAGAAATCGGAGCTCGAGTAGCAAATGGCGAAATAGATATGGTCTTCTTTTTTAGAGACCCGCTAACCGCCCAGCCTCATGAACCAGACGTTTCAGCTTTGTTAAGGTTGTGTGATGTTTATGAAATTCCATTAGCGACAAATAAAAGAACAGCTACTTTATTAGTTAGATAGGAGAGAAATGATGTTGGAAAATATAGTAAATTTTATTATTCAAAAACAAAATGATATAGGTATTTTAGTGCTTATAATTTTAGGATTTTTATATATCTCAGCCATTATAATTTTTAAAAAGTTTCCTATTTTTGAAACACTTATAATTTTAATATCGGTAGGGTTAGCCTTTCTTATCAGATATTGGACTAGGGAATTAATTGTCACATTATTAGGAATAAACTTGATTGTTTGGGCTGTAGTGGAGTTGGTTTTTGCTTGCTTATTAGTATACGGTGTTATTTTAATCCGCGCCTTAAACTATAAAAACAAAATGCATTTTTATGAATTGACGCCATCAAACATTGAAAGCAATATTTATGCTTATTTTAATAAACGGTCACGGTTATTAATGTTTACGGACCAGTTTTATGATGCCCTACCTAAAGACTATAAAAATAAGAAGAAGTGGTATCGTTCTGTAAAGAATATTGTTTGTGATGGAGAGTCCATGACATACAAGGAATTTATTAAACACTTGAAACAATTTGGGGAAAAAACTTTTCAAATCGAAATTATTTTCAATGATTTTGTGGGGATTAAAGAAGAAATTGTAAAATCAATGATCAACGAAGGTGGTAAACTAAGAGGATATTTATTATATAATCAGAAGTTAACTCCAGCTCAACTATATAAAGACAATGTCATAAAAGAATACGCAACTCATTTATATAATTTCTTTGATTCATTAAATGAGCCATTAGCATATTTTGATATTGCTCATGAAAACTATATTCTTACTGATTTAATGAAAAAGACGCTAGGGCTTGATAACATTGTAATCACAGTTGAAGAATTTCTAAAGTATGTTGTTGAAGAAGATGTTGCTAGTTATAAGCGGATGATAAGCCAAAAAGAAGGCAGTAATACTTACTACTATCGCTTAAAAACTATCAATGGAATTGAATGGTTTGAAGAAACAAAGACTTATGAAGGAATTTATGTTTATAACATTATTCATTGGGCTAACTTTGCTCCTCGCCAGATTAAGTACTATACTAAAGAAAACTTAGAAAACGAAATAAAAAACAATCAAGAGAATGGACGTAGTTTTGTGCTTGTCTTTATAACCCTGAAAAAAATTGCTGCTTACGCAGAAAAATTAGGTAAAGATGTAGCTAGTGTTTTATCGGACCGCTATTTTGCGCAACTGACAGCTAAGAAAAATAATCAAACTAAAGTTTATAAATTATCTAATGTTGATTATTGCTTGTTGTTTAATGGAGCAACAGATTATGAAATAATAGTTAGTGAAATAAATAGCAATGTTTCGGAATTAGTAAATATGCAGGTTGTCTTTAATGGTAATCGCTATCAAATGAATAATGCTCTCGGGATTGTTAAAAGCGAAAGCGTAAGTAACCCAAGCCCAGAAAGATTTATTGTTGCTGGTTATGAAGCCTTATCTTATGCAACTAATCCAGAGTACGGTAGACCGTTTAGTATATACCGAGAAAAACGAGAAGATCGTCCTAACAACCAATTTGATAAATATCGGGTTGATATTAATAATGAGTTTTTATATGATAAAAGAAAAATTTGAAGCTATTATATTAATAGCCGGAAGTAGCCAAAGAGCAAACATTTTATATAATAAAAATTTTCATATTTTTAATGGGAAACCTATTTTTCGTTATTCACTAGATGAATTTTTAAAGGTTCCGGAGTGTAGCAAAGTTATTGTTGTTTATCGCGAAAATGAGCGCGAAATTGTGGGAAAGTATATTGATGATATTCCGAAAACTAAAATTGAATTAGTTGCCGGTGGCCTAAATCGGCAAGATAGTGTTTATCAAGGCTTGTTAGCAGCCAAAAGTGATTTGGTCTTGATTCATGACGGTGCTCGGCCGTTAATTAAATTCACGGAAATAGCTGCTGTTTATCAAGAATTGAAAAAAGGGAATCCTTGTTGCCTCGGTTATCAAGCGCGAGATACAATTAAAGAAATAAATAATGATCAAGTTATTACGTTAGATCGGCAAAAATTATATCTTGTTCAGACTCCGCAGGGAGTTGAAAGAGCAATGCTTAAAGAAGCTATTGCGAGAGCAAAAGTTGAGAAATATCTTGCTTATGATGATTTAAGCCTTTTAGAAAAGTATTTTAATAAAAAACCCGTAATTGTTCTAGGGAGTCCCTATAACTTAAAAATTACGACGCTGGAAGATATTAAATATCTTTCGCAAATATTAGGTGATAAAAATGAAATATAGAATCGGCCATGCTTATGATATTCATCGTTTAGAAAGCAACCGTAAACTTATCCTTGGGGGAATAGAGATTCCTTATATAAAGGGACTGCTAGGCCATTCTGATGCCGATTGCTTGCTTCACGCCATTGCGGAGGCGATAATCGGGGCTTTGGGCTTAGGCGATTTAGGAACTCATTTTTCCGATAAAGACCCGCAATATAAAGATCTATCGTCGAGTTATTTTATTTTGGAAGTAAAAAAAATGTTATCACAAAAAAAATATTCACTGGCTAATATCGATGCTACTGTTTTTATTGAAGAGCCAATGCTTAGTCCATATATTAATGAAATGAGAAGTAATATTGCCGCCTTATTAGATGTTAAAGCTGAACAAGTTAATGTTAAAGCGACTAGAGGAGAAAAACTAGGCTACATCGGCCGTAGTGAAGGTGTCGCTGCTGAGGCAGTAGTTTTAATTGAAAAGCAAACAGAATTTAAGAAACTATAGGGCGTAAGCCCTTTTTTGCAAGGTGCTCGCTTTGCATATGACTTTACAATTATGAAGAAAATTAGTATAATATAGTATATATTTAGAAAGGAAATGATTATGAATTCAGTAGAAATAGAAAACAAAGTTAAAACTATTCTTGATAAGATTCGTCCATACTTGCAAAGAGATGGCGGCGATGTTGAGTTTGTTAAGGTTCAAGAGGGGATTGTCTATGTGAAAATGCTAGGAGCTTGCGTTGGTTGTGCAAGTGTTGATATAACATTAAAAGATGGTATCGAAGCGTTTTTATTAGAAGAGGTTCCCGGCATCATTGGTGTCGAAGATATTGCTGGTTAGGCAAGAAGAAAAGGAATAAGATATGGATAAAGTTAAATTTGGTAAAACATTTTATAATGTATGTTTAATTATTTGTGTGGGAATTTTATTAGCTGCGTTTTTGCTGTTTAAAACAAAAGATTCTGCTGGAGAAATTCTTCCCGAAGCAGAGTTAACCCAGATATGGATTTATCGATATCTTGTTTCATTTTATATGTTTACTTTCTTAATTCCTCTAGCAGGACTTGTTAGGGAATATACGAGTGGAGATTACATTGCTAAAAAGATGAAGCTGAAAATAGTAGTTGGTATAGCTGCACTTGTCGCTGGCTCAATTTTGATCTTTACTTTTTGGAGCCTACGTACGGCTCAGTTATGTATGTTAGGAACAATGTTGAGCGCTGTTTATATTTTAGCGCCATCGGTTAAGCCTAATCCTATTACTAAGAAATGATGATGAAAAAACAATTTAAAAAAGTATATATTGAAATTTCTAATGTTTGTAATTTGAAATGCCCTTTTTGTGCGCCAACTTCACGGAGCAACGAAGTGATGACAGCTGAAAAATTTGCACACATAGTAAAAGAAGTAAAAAATTATAGTGATTATATTTATCTTCATGTTAAAGGGGAACCTTTAATTCATCCACAATTTTCTGAGATTTTAAATATTGCTCAGGAAAATGGCATAAAAGTAAATATCACGACTAATGGCGTTGCGTTAGAAAAAGCCGCTGATATTTTATTTGCTAGCACAGCAACTCATCAGATTAATATCTCTTTACACTCTATTGTTTGTTTAAACGATAAAGATAAAGAAAAATATTTAAGTAGTATTTATAACTTTATTGCTAAGGCTTCCCAAATAAAGAGTTTTTTTGTTTCTTTGAGGCTGTGGATTAAAAATGATGAGTTAAATACCTATGTCTTAAATTATCTCGGGCAAAAACTAAATAAGGAAATAACAATTAGTCGTAAAAGTATCATAGATAACGTATATATTTCTACGGATGAGGAATTCGCTTGGCCAAATCTTTCTGCACCGCTAATATCATCACAGGGCTATTGTTGGGGAACAAGAGATCAAATAGCTATTTTGGTAAATGGTGATGTCGTTCCTTGTTGTTTAGATGCCGATGGAATCATAACTTTAGGCAACATATACACCGAAAGTTTAACTAGCATTTTAAATAAACCTAAGTTTCTAGCAATTAAAGCCGGCTTTGAAAATGGAAAGGTTGTTGAAGAACTTTGCCAGAAATGTAGTTACCGACTTCGCTTCCAAAAAAAATAACTTAACAAAGAATATTTTTTATGCTATAATAAAACCAGGATAAAGGTGAGTAGTATGATAAAAAAAGGAGAGATTGTTTACGGTAAAATAACAAACATACTAGGATATGGAGCGTTTGTTACTGTTGATGATTATGATGGACTAATTCATATTTCGGAGTTCTCTGATAACTTTGTACGAAGTATTAACGATTTTGTTACTGTTGGCCAACAAGTAAAACTAAAAGTTTTAGAAGTTGATGAAGAAGAAAAAAAATTACGCTTGAGTTATAAATTATTAAATAAAACTCGTGGTGTGAAGGGAGAAATTCCTAAATATGTGATTGGCTTTGTCACGTTAGAAAAGGCAATGCCGGGCTTCATTTCTGAGCAGTTTAGGGAAAAAGAATAAAATGAGTATTATAAAACTTGATTATAAAAACGTATTGCAATTTATTAGCGAAGAAAACATTGCTGAAGTTGAGATAGATGCGCTAAAGGCAGCAAAGAAACTCATTGATAAAACGGGATTGGGCAATGAATTTACCGGTTGGGTTGATTGGCCAGTGTTAATCAGTCCCGCAGAAATAGAAGACATCCAGGAAACTGCGGAAATAATTAGGGAAAACAATGATTGTTTATTAGTTATCGGCATTGGTGGATCTTACCTAGGCTCTAAAGCCGTTATTTCTATGCTTGAAAGTTATTATCCGAAAAATAAAGAATTGGAAATAATCTTTGCTGGCCATACTCTTTCTTCAACATACACTGTTGAGTTATTAGAATATTTGCAACATCGTGATTTTTCGATAAATGTTATTTCTAAATCGGGAACAACAACTGAACCGGCGATTACCTTTCGGTTAGCAAAAGAGTTGTTAGAGAAAAAATACGGGGATGAAGCTAATAAACGGATTTTTATAACAACAACTGAAAATAATAGTATCTTAAATAGTATTGCCGCATCTAGCGGCTATAAAGAGTTCTTTATACCAGAAGATATTGGCGGCCGCTATTCAGTGCTAACAACGGTTGGCTTATTACCGATAGCCTGTGCTGGATATGATATTTATGAAATTTTAAGCGGAGCCATGGATGCCCGAAAAACATATATTAACGCTCCTTTTTGGGAAAATGATGCGTTACTTTATGCATCTATTAGGAATATTCTTTATAAAAAAGGGAAAGATATTGAACTTCTAGTAAGTCATGAACCCAAGTTAAAATACTTTGCGGAGTGGTGGAAACAATTATATGGTGAAAGTGAAGGCAAAGACCATAAAGGTCTATTCCCAGCGAGTGCTATATATTCTACCGATCTTCATTCATTAGGCCAATATGTTCAAGATGGACAAAGGAATTTATTTGAAACCGTGATTAGTATTATTAATCCCGAAAAGGATATTGTGTTACATAAAGACAATAATAACTACGATGGCTTAAATTATCTATCGGGTAAAACATTAGATTATGTCTCAAAAAAAGCAATGGAAGGCACAATTGAAGCCCATATTGAAGGAGATGTACCGAATCTGTTAATTAATCTTGAAAAAATAGATTCTCGCGATATCGGTTATCTAATGTATTTCTTCATGTTTGCTTGTGGAGTAAGCGGATATCTTTTAGGAGTTAATCCTTTTAATCAAGAAGGTGTTGAAGCTTATAAGAAGAAAATGTTTGAGTTGCTGGGTAAGAATGATTAGCAGATAGATTAAAAGCGAAGAAATTCGCTTTTTTTTAAGGAATGATTAAGATAGATAGGTATAATGATATATGAAGCAAGAGGTACTTTTAAAATACATTTTAATTCAAAAAAATACAAAAAGATTATTGACAATTCAAAAGAGTTGTGATAATATATAATAGTAACAGTGTACTTAACAGGAGCAATCCTATTTCATTGAAAAGGAGGAACAAAAATGCCTACAAGAACATTTACAAACTTGCCTAAAGAAAAAAGGCTAAGAATTTTGCGTGCCGCAAAAAAAGAGTTTTCTAGAGTTCCTTTAGAAAAAGCTGTTATTGCTAACATTGTCAAGGATGCCGAAATACCTCGTGGTAGTTTTTATCAGTATTTTGAAAATGTAGATGATTTATTCATATATTTAATGAACTACATGTATGGAATAGATCAAAGAAGATTTACTAAATGTGTGGAAGAAAAAAATGGCGATGTTTATGAGGCTTTGAAATTGAAGTTCTCTAAAGAAATTGATAAGTTAACTACCGAAGAAAATCGTCAATTTAGAATCAATGTCTTTTCAACATTGTTTAATGATCCGAAGAAGGCCAGAATGCATCCCGGCATGATGGAAAAGCAAAATCCTGTAGGAATTGTTAATTTTTCGGAAACGCAACAAAAGTCTAAAGGCACCAATAGTTTTGCTGAAATTATTAAAATGATTGGATTTTTCTGCTTGCAGAAATATTTAGCTAATCAAGCTAGTGAAAAAGAAATTAAAACATATTATAATAGTTGTATTGATTTTATCAAAATGGGCTTTAACGGTCCTCAAGCTGCTTTTTAATAAGCAGCTTTTTTATATTTATGTAGTATAAAATGTTTTTTTGTGATAGTATATAGATACAAGAAAATTTATAGCTGTTGGTTGCATTTAATGCATTAATAGGGAATATGGTATAAAGCCATAGCAGCCCCCGCTACTGTAAGAGAAGAGCATAAATCAAAAAAAGTCACCATGTTTTTGGGAAGACGAGATTTTGTGCGATGACACTCGAGCCAGGAGACCTGCCAATAGTGATGAAGAAACTCGTTTCGGTGGGAAATGACGGTTGACTAGTTGCTAAGCAAATATCTACCGTTAGGTAGATATTTTTTATTATAAAAAGGAGGTTGTCTAAATGCGGAGAATGATAAAATTTCACCCAGCAGTTATTGCTATCTTTTTTGCCTGTGTAGTTTTTTATACGATGTATTCGAATAACCCCATCATCTTGATTATTTCTTTAGTGTGCTCTTTAATATTTTATTTAGTTTTAGAAGATGGTAGAAAGTTTTTTCAGTACCTTTTATTTGTTTTATTGGTCGGTTCGATAATCACAATTACAAATCCTCTATTTGTTTCTCGGGGTGAGACTGTTCTTTTTACCGTTTGGGGGAAAATAATCACCAAAGAAAGCTTAGTTTATGGAGCAGCGATGGCAATGATGCTCTTAGCGATCATTACGTGGTTTAAATGTTATAACAAGATTATGACAATGGATAAATTCATTTATTTGTTTGGAAAGCCCCTGCCAAGCATTGCGACAACTATTTCCTTAGGGATTACATTCATTCCTCGCTTTATTGAAAAAGGCAAAGCGATCAATACCGCCCAGAAAAATTTGGGGCTGTATGAACAAAAAAAGTTAGGCAGAATTAGATTGAATTTGCGGGTATTTTCTTCGCTAATAACTTGGGCACTAGAAAATTCTCTCGATACTGCTGATTCAATGAATGCTCGTGGTTATGGTTTAAAGCAAAAAACAAGGTTTTCCGTTTTTAGATATAAAATTTCTGATTTATTACTAACGATAATAATGCTATCGTTGATGGCTTTTATTATCGTCGGTAGTGCTTTAAAGTATCTAGATTATAAATACTATCCGCAACTAACACCGACAAGTTTTGACCTTTTTAATATATTACTTTATATCGCCTTGGGTTGTTTAATGCTAATCCCGACATTTATTGAAGTAAAGGAGAACATAAAATGGAACTTTTTCAAATCAAAAATTTAAATTTTTATTATGCTAATGAAAAAACGCCAACCCTAGAGAACATTAACTTCTCTATTACTGAGGGCTCTTTTACAGTTATTTGTGGCGAGACAGGTTGTGGAAAGACAACCTTGTTGAAAATGTTGAAAAATGAGATTAGGCCTTTTGGTAAATTAGAAGGAGAAATCTTATATGAAGGGCTCCCTCTAGCTAACATTGATAAAAATAGATCTACAAAAGAGATCGGTTTTGTCTTTCAAAATCCAAATAATCAAATTGTTGCCGATAAGGTATGGCACGAACTAGCTTTTGGCTTAGAAAATTTAGGTGTTCCAACGGCGAAGATTAGACAAAAAGTTGCTGAGATGGCTAGTTTTTTCAATATTGAATATTTGTTTAGAAGAAGTACCTCGAGTCTATCTGGTGGAGAAAAACAACTTTTAAATCTAGCGGCAATAATGGTTATGGAGCCAAAAGTCTTGTTGCTTGATGAGGCGACATCACAACTAGACCCAATTTCACATGATAATTTTTTAAGGCTATTACAAAAAATAAACGAAGAATTAGGAACAACAATAATTTTGGTTGAGCATCATTTAGAAGATGTTTTAGGGATGGCGGATAAAATTATTGTTATGGAACAAAAAAGCATCTTTTCTGAGGATACATCTTTAAACACTTGCCAATTAGTCAAAGCCAATCGGGATAATTTTTCTTTGTTGCCCAATTTCCCTATCTCAGTTCAAATATATGCAGCTTTTGATAGTGATGAACAATGTCCATTAAATGTTAAACAAGGAAAAGAGTTTGTGGTGCGGAATTTTACTAATAGTATTAAGTCGCTTGCAGTTAAAGACCAAGCTCTTGCAATTGAAAAAGTAATTTCCTTGAACAATGTCGCCTTTAGGTATAACAAAAATGATTTAGATGTTATCGATGATTTATCACTAGATATTTATAAAGGTGAAGTATTGGCAATAGTTGGTGGTAACGGCTCGGGAAAGACAACTTTATTAAACTTAATGGCCGGTAATTTAAAACCTCATCAAGGGAAGATAAGCATTAACGGTAAAAATATTAATAAATATAAGGGTAATGAATTATATCTCAATAATTTAGTTTTATTGCCCCAAAATCCTGATGATTTATTTGTCTTTGATACAGTGGAAGAAGAACTTATCGAAATGAAAGGAATTTATGATAATAATCAAGGAAAAGATTTTGCCACGAGATTAAAGGAAGTTTCCAAAGACCTAAAATTAGAAGAATTATATAATAAGCATCCATTTGATTTAAGCGGAGGACAAAAACAAAAGTTGGCGCTTGCTAAAATACTCTTATTAGACCCACAAATTATTTTGTTAGACGAACCAACAAAAGGTATTGATGGGATGTTTAAGATGCACTTGGCAGAGATAATTAAAGGTTTACAAAAAAAGGGAATTACAATTGTGATTGTAACTCATGATTTAGAGTTTTCGGCTTTAGTTTGTGATGAGTGTGCTTTGCTTTTTGATAGGAATATAATTAATAAAACGACGCGAAATGATTTCTTTCTGAATAATAACTTTTATACAACTGCTGCTAACCGGATAACGAGAAATTCATATGATAATGTCATTACGGTTGCCGATGCAGTTGCAATAATTAGAAAGAACATATCTTTATGAAAAAATATTTTATTTATATAATTTCATTGATAATAATACCCTGCTTGCTATTATTGGGGCAATTTGTTTTCGATAATAAGCAATATGATATTATTTATCTAGCGATAGCGGTTTTTAGCCTAATACCTTTTTTCTTGACTTTTGAAAGACGTCTTCCTCAAGCTCGTGAACTAGTTCTAATTGCTGTTATCACAGCGATAGCGGTAGCTTCAAGAATGGTTTTTGCTTGGGTCCCTAGTTTTAAGCCAGTAGCGGCTATTATCATCATTGCGGCGATAGCCTTTGGTAAGGAGGTTGGATTCATGATTGGCGCCTTGACTGCACTACTTTCAAATATATATTTTGGCCAAGGACCATGGACCCCGTTTCAGATGTTTGGTTGGGGCTTTGTTGGATTGGCTGCCGGAATGTTACGGAAAACATTTATTATGAAAAACTTAATTTTCTTAACAATTTTTGCCATCTTTGCTGGATTGCTATACTCATTAATTCTGGATATTCAAACGATGCTTTTAATTGATAAATCTTTTAATTTTGGTCGCTATTTAGCAATAATTGCAAGTAGTTTTCCTTTTACATTGACATATATGATCTCTAACGCAATTTTTATTGTTTTACTAGCAAAACCACTTTTAAAAAAGTTTGATCGCATTAAAGATAAATACGGCATGTTCCTTAATGAAAACGCTTTACAGTAGGCTCTAACAAAAATATCTTATAAGTAAAACGTTTACATGTAGACATTACTGTTTATTTTGTTATAATGATAACAATAATATAAGTAAATGCAATGAGCAGAAAAAAGTAGCTAATAATTTAGTTCTAAGAGAGTTATCATTTGGTGGAAGATAACAACTAAATATTTGTGAAAATCATTCTGTTAGCAGTCGTCTGAAAGAAAAGATTTTTAGTAAGATGGAACGTTTGGTAAGCGTTAAAAGACCGATAGTGTGTTTGCACTGTCGCCAAGCCGATTGTTCAAGAAGAACAATAAAAAGAGTGGTACCGCAGAAGCTTCAAGCCTTTGTCTCTTAAAAAAGATAGGGCTTTTTATTTTTCTCTAGCATACTTATATTAAGAAAGAGGAGAGAATTTATGAAAAAATTACTTAGTGTTTTAGTTTTATTGGTTGCTGCGTTAGTATTTACCGCTTGTGGAAAAACTGAAGAAGAAAAAACAGTTAATTTTGGAATGTTGGGACCTTTTACGGGAGCTTTAAGTCAATATGGCGAACCTGCTCGTAAAGGCGTTGCCTTAGCAGTAGAAGAAATAAACAAAGCTGGAGGAGTTCTTGGTAAACAAGTTGTTCTTCATGCTGAAGATGATGAGGGCGATGCTGCAAAAGCATTAAATGCCTATAACAAATTAGTTGATTCAATTGATTTTCTAATCGGCGAAATTACTTCCGGAACATCAGAAGTTATTGCTGTTGAAGCTCAAAAAGATGGCCTACCAATGTTAAGTCCTTCTGCTACGGCTTTTGGAGTAACATTAAATAGAAGTTATGTTTTTAGAGTTTGCTTCCTTGATCCAGATCAAGGCGTATCAATGGCAAACTTTGCTGCTGAAAGTTTAAAAATTAAGAAAGTTGCTGTTGCCTATGATAATGGCGATGATTATTCTAAGGGAGTTGCTGCAGCTTTTAAGGCTCAAGCAGAAGCCAAAGGATTAACAGTTGTTTTCTATGATGGCGGCGTTGTTCCTGATTCATCTGATTATAAAGCTTTAGCAACAAAAATTAAAAATAGTGAAGCTGAAGCAGTATTTATCCCTATTTATGCGGGTAGTGTCGCGACTCTTACTAAAGATGTTAGAGCTGCTGGATATACACTTCCATTACTAGGTGCTGATGGCTGGGATGGAGCTCAAGCGATCCTTGCTGGAGAAGATGGTAAAGGTGATGTTACACCACTTAATAATTGTTATTTTTCTTCTGGCTTTGATGCTAGCGCAGATAATGCTAAAACATTTGTTGCCGCTTATAAAGCAAAATACGGCGAAGAACCAAATACTTTCGCAGCCTTAGGTTATGATGCAGCATATCTTGCAAAAGCAGCTTTTGAAAAAGCAGGAACTACTGATAAAGCGGCTGTCGCTGCAGCTTTAGCGGCTGTTACATATTCTGGTGTAACGGGAGATTTCACTTATAATGCAACAGGAAACCCTGTTAAAAAGATTCTTATCTGTGAATTTATTAACGGTAAAGTTACATTTAAAGAAAGCAAATAAATAAATAATCATAATTATATTGATAAATTAGGAATCACTTTTAGTGATTCCTAATGCTATGAGGAGGGAAAAATGAGTAACATCATTAATCAATTAATAAATGGTATCCAAAAAGGTAGTATATATGCCTTAGTAGCACTAGGCTATACTATGGTATATGGAATAATAAAGTTAATTAACTTTGCTCATGGCGATTTTATTATGGTAGCTTGTTTTATTATTTATTCAGGAATAATTTTGTTTGGCTTACCGATTTGGCTATCACTAATCTTAGCGATAATTTTCACCGTAGTTCTTGGTATAATAACAGAAAAGATTGCCTATAAGCCTTTACGAAATGCACCACGAATAACAGCTTTAATTACAGCTATTGCCGTTAGTTTATTGTTACAAAATTTATCACAGAAAATATTTACTAGCAATCCTAAAGTTGCTCGGGAAATAATTGAACTTAAAATTTATAGCTTTGGTGATATTGTTATTAATAATATCGCGATTATAACCATAGGCGTTTCTGTAGCAGCCATGATATTACTAGCGTTATTTGTTAGTAAAACAAGAACGGGTAAAGCAATGCGAGCTGTTAGTGAGAATCCTGATGCCGCTCGTTTGATGGGAATTAATAATAACCGCACAATAACGATTACTTTTGCGATTGGCACATTCTTAGCGGGAATTGCCGCAATCATGTATTATACTTATTCCGGATATTTAACACCGACATTGGGCGGAAAACTTGGTTTATATGCCTTTGTAGCGGCTGTAGTTGGCGGAATAGGGATCATACCTGGAGCAATGCTCGGGGGATTTTTAATCGGGATTATTGAAGTATTACCATATATGGTAGGAATAGCTCCGGAATATTCAGATATAATTTTATTTGGAACCTTAATTTTAATATTGTTGTTCAAACCAACTGGGATTTTAGGCAAAAATGTTGGAGAGAAGGTGTGATTATGGAAAAGCAAATCATTTATCACTCAACTGTTAATCCTAATCGCAAGATGAAACGATGGGTTGTTAATTTAGTCTCGTTAATTCTTTTGCTAAGTTTAATCTATGTTGTCCTTGGGGGTTCGTTTTCAAAAGATATCTTTAAAACAATCTTGGGGATGAATTCTCGTCAATTTGCTTCTATTTTTATCTCTATCTTATATACTATTATTTTAGCGGTATCGTTAAACCTATCAACTGGTTGCCTTGGAGAAATGGTTCTCGGACATGCTGGTTTTATGGCTGTTGGGGCCTATGCTGGTAGCTTATTCTTAAAATATTCGGGCGCTGCTGCTAATGATAATATGGCAACAATAATTGCAATATTGATTGGTTTCATCGCTGCCGGAATTATTGGTTTTTTAGTAGGTATTCCGGTATTGCGATTACGCGGAGACTACTTGGCTATTATTACCTTGGGCTTTGGCCAAATAATAAGCACAATTATCAAATTAATGAATTTTGATGGAGCCGGTAAATTGACAGGTATTCCTTTAAATAGAAATATTATGTTATATTCAATAGTGGTTATTATCATAGTAACGGTCATTTTTACGTTTATGAAGTCCCGTCATGGGCGAGCAATTTTATCGATTCGTGAAGATGCAATTGCCGCTGAGGCGAGTGGGATTTCGGTAACAAAATATAAGGTTGCAACATTTACATTTTCTGCGGCTTTAGCCGGAATAGCTGGAGTTTTATTCGCGCAAAATATTGGCGTTTTGCAACCCGCAAAATTTGAATTTACATATTCGATCGAAATATTAGTTATTGTCGTTCTTGGAGGTTTAGGCTCTTTTACAGGCTCAATAGTGGCGACGATTGTACTGTTGTTGCTGCCGGAAATGTTAAGATTCTTACAAGACTATCGCTTAATTCTTTATTCGACCTTATTAATAATAATTATGTTAACAAAGCCGAATGGATTATTAGGAAGATATGAGTTCTCCGCTTATTCAACATATAAGAAACTCGTCAAATCTTTTCAGATGTTACCGCAAAATATTAAGAATTTGCCACAAAACATTAAAAAGGTAGCCGTAAAATTTAAAGACTTTTTCAAACATTTTGGCCCTAACATGAAGAAAATATTTATTAAACTTGGCAATAATATCAAGGCTTTCTTTAAACGAGGAGGAGTTTCTGATGAATGAAAATAATAATTATGGAGATATTGTTTTACAAGGAGAAAATCTAGGCATCGTTTTTGGTGGCTTACATGCTGTTGATAATTTCAACATTAGTATTAAAAAAGGTGAACTTGTAGGTTTAATCGGTCCTAATGGCGCCGGTAAAACAACAGCCTTCAATTTGCTAACTGGGGTTTATAAGCCAACAGTTGGTGATGTTTATATCAAGGGTAAAAAAGTTACCAAACTGTCTCCTCATTTACGAGTTACTAAAGGCATTGCAAGAACTTTTCAAAACATTCGTTTATTCAAAAAATTATCAGTTTTAGATAATGTTAAAGTAGCTTTTAATAGCAACATGAAATATTCTCCCTTGACGGCTATTTTCCGTTTGCCAAAGTTTTGGAAAGAAGAGCAAGAAATTGATCGCCAAGCTAAAGATATTCTTGAAGTTTTTAATCTTAATGATGTTGAGGAAGAGTACGCTTGCAACCTGCCTTATGGTAAACAAAGAAAATTGGAAATTGCGAGGGCGATAGCAACTAATCCCCAAATTATTCTTTTAGATGAACCGGCAGCAGGAATGAACCCAACGGAAACAGACGAGTTAATGGATACTATTAAAATAGTTAAAGAAAAATATAATGTTTCTATCCTATTAATAGAACATGATATGAAGTTGGTCATGGGAATCTGTGAAAGAATTGTAGTTCTAAACTACGGAAAGATTATTGCTTCGGGAAGTCCGCAAGAAATCCAAAGCAATAAAGATGTAATAACTGCTTATCTTGGAGAAGAGGTTATCTAATGGAAGGGTTAATTGTTGAAAACTTAAATGTTAGTTATGGAATGATTCACGCTATCCACGATGTTAGTTTAAAGGTTCCTAAAGGATCAATTGTTGCGTTTATTGGCGCTAATGGTGCTGGCAAAACAACAATCTTACGAACAATTTCGCGATTGAAAAAAGCTGATAGTGGGAAGATCACCCTTGATGGTGTTAATTTGTTAGAAAAAGAAGCCCATATGATTATAGACTTAGGAATGTCTCACGTTCCTGAGGGGCGCCAAGTGTTTGCAACGATGACGGTTGAAGAAAATTTAGAAATGGGAGCCTACCCAATTAAAGACAAAAAAATAATTAAAGAAAATTTGCGGTCGATGTATAAAAAATTTCCCCGCTTAAAGGAAAGACGTAAACAAGCAGCGGGAACCTTATCCGGTGGCGAGCAGCAAATGCTAGCAACCGCAAGAGCATTGATGATTAATCCGCGAATCATCTTAATGGATGAACCGTCAATGGGGTTATCACCAATCCTTGTAAATGAAATATTTGCGATAATTAAAGAAATAAACAAGGCCGGAACGACAGTATTGTTAGTTGAACAAAATGCTAAAATGGCGCTTTCGATTGCCGATTATGCTTATGTTATAGAAACAGGCAGAATAGTCCTTGAAGGCGAAGCCAAAAAGCTTTTAGAAAATGATGATATCAAGAAGGCCTACTTAGGTGGTTAAAAAAAAGAAAATTCGTTTTCTTTTTTTATTTGGTGGAATAATATAGATTTATTAGCCTAAATATGGTATAATATTTAGACTGTGAGATGTTCCTTGCTCAACTATTTGCCGAAAACCAAGGAGAAATAAAATGAAAGAAAGAAATAGAATACATCAAATTATTCGTCTCGCAATTATAACGGCTTTGTATGTAACCTTAACTATAGTTCTTAGCTTTATGTCCTTTGGTGACATCCAATTTAGAATTGCGGAAGTATTGCTGTTCCTATGCTTTTTTCGAAAAGACTATGGGATTGCCCTTATTCTCGGTTGTGCGATAGCTAATTTCTTTAGCCCACTCGGGATAATAGATGTTGTTTTTGGGACTTTGGCAACAGCTATCTCTGTTTTCTTGATAATGAAATCAAAAAATATTTTTATAGCTAGCCTCTTTCCAGTTGTTTTTAATGCTGTGCTAGTTGGTTTAGAGTTGCACCTTGTCTTAGGATTACCACTTTTAGTATCAATGGCGACTGTTGCTATTGGAGAAGCGGTAGTAGTTGTAGTCTTGGGGAATTTAATATTTTTTAAATTAAGAAAGAATACTAGTTTTTTAGAATTAATTGAAGCAACGCAAAATTGTTAAAGTAAGATTTTAAAATAGAACTAGAGGCTAGCTCTATTTTTTATTTGAATATTTAGAGTTTACAGATACTGTTTTCCGAAAGTGGTGAGGCAATGTTATTAATAGCAGAAAACATTAAAAAGACATATAGCGATAAAATACTCTTGGATGGTGTTACTTTAAACATTGACCAAAAAGATAAGATGGGGATAATCGGGGCCAACGGCTGTGGGAAAAGCACATTCTTAAAGATTATGGCAGGCCGTCTTGAAAGTGAAACGGGAACAGTAACTTTGATTGGTGAGGCTAAGTTAAGCTACTTGTCACAAGAACTTGATTTAGATGAAGATATGTTGCCTTTAGATTGGATCATGCAAGATAGCAAGGCTAAAAATCAAGAATATTATGAACACGAAGCCAAAGCTATGCTCACTAAACTAGAACTTTTCGATTATGAGAGAAAGATAGCATTACTATCAGGAGGCGAAAAGAAAAAAGTTGCCCTGGCAAAGACCTTAGTTAAACCATCTAGTGTGCTAATTCTTGATGAGCCGACTAATCATTTAGATAGTGATATAATAACTTGGCTAGAAAAATATTTAATCAGATATGCAGGAGCCATAATAATGGTGACTCATGACCGCTATTTTTTAGAACGGGTAACCAATAAAATTATTGAACTTAATTATGGAAAGCTAACGACATATGAAGCTAATTATTCAAATTATTTGGCCATGAAGTCAGAAAACGCCGAACAAGAATTATCAAAAGAGAAAAAGCTTCAAGGACTTATTCGCAAAGAATATGAATGGTTTAGCCGTGGAGCTATGGCGAGAACGAGTAAAGATAAAAAAAGAGTAGCCAAATATGAAAATTTGGTTGGTCAAAAGAAAGTTGTTGAAAAGAAGCTTATTCTTGAAAGTGCGAAGACAAGGCTAGGGAAAAAAACAATTGAACTAGTAGACTTAGCTAAAAGCTATGAAGAGGAAGTATTTAAAGACTTTTCTTTATTATTAGATCGTGAAGACCGGATCGGAATAATCGGTAAAAATGGTAGTGGCAAAACAACGCTTTTGAAAATTATAATGCAAGAAATCAAACCAGATAAAGGTGAGGTTATAATTGGTGAGACAGTAAAAATAGGCTATTTCTCGCAAGAAAATGAAAAATTAGATGATAATATTAAAGCAATAGATTATATTAAAGATATTGCGGAAATGGTTAAAACAAAAAAGGGATATATTACTGCTTCGCAGATGCTAGAAAACTTTTTGTTTGATAATCCTTATAGTTATATTACAAACCTTTCGGGTGGTGAAAAAAGACGGCTATATCTGCTAGGAATTTTAATGTCAGCACCAAATGTTTTATTACTTGATGAACCAACTAATGATCTAGATATTACAACACTGACGATTTTAGAAGATTACTTAGAAAATTTTTCTGGAGCCATTATTGTTGTTAGTCATGATCGTTATTTCCTTGATCGTGTTGTTGAGCGAGTTTTTGTTCTTGAAGAGGATAAACTATTTCACCAATATCTAGGGGGCTATAGTGATTACATTGAGTTGTATAAAGAAGATAACAAAAAAGAAAATAAAAAGAATACTCTAGAACGAGAAGTTAAAGACCGCCCAATTCGGCTTACCTATAATGAGCAAAAAGAACTAGATACAATTGAAGATCACATTACGGAATTAGAATATGTAATTGCTAATCTTGATCAACAGATAAAACAAGCAGAAGATGATTATTTGCAAATACAAGATCTGTATAATCAAAGAAGTGTGGTTGAAAAAGATTTAAATAATAAATTTGATCGTTGGGCTCACTTAACAGAAATAAGAAACAATAGTAATAGGAAATAAGAAAATGATAGTTAGAAGCTGTTTTCGTCGTGCTAAAGAAGCAGATTTAATAAAAATTGTTGAACTATGTGAACTTGTTAAAAAAACATATTCTTTATGGAATGAGTATTACCCTGTTTGGGACAATTTTTATGAAGACTATAACAATAATTTGCTTTTTCTTTATGAAATTGACAACAAAATTATCGGGGCGATTGGTGCCGAAAAATCGGAATGGCACGCTAGAACGCTAACTTTGCATATGTTTATGGTCCATCCCGATTATCGTAGTCAAGGCTATGGCACAGCTCTTTTTAAAGGGACTGAAAAAACATTGCTTGATGAAGGCTGGAATAATTTAGATTTATTAGTAAGAAATGATAATCCTCAGGCAATCAAAATGTATATCCGACTCGGTTACCGAAACTTAGGGCAAGTTAAGACGCCCTGGGATTTCATAGAAGGCAAGTTTTATTACTTATTTGTTAAGGATATTTGTGGAAGAGGAAATATTTAGTTAGTAAAACGAAGTTAGACTTCGTTTTTTTTAACAAATAGCGTTTCCATAATCTTGTATTTTCGTTTAAATTATGCTATAATAATCAACTAGGCGACCGAGGTGCACCATGAGTATTCTAGAGATTGCAAATTTGAAGTTTGGATATAATGAAATAACCCTTTTTAACAATCTAGATATGAATTTGTATCGTGAAGATCATCTGGGACTAATTGGCATTAATGGTGTCGGAAAAACAACGTTGCTTAATATTATTGCTCACCGTCTCGATCCTGATGAAGGGAAAGTAGCATGGATGAATAATGTTGATTTTAGTTACTTAGACCAGCATTTGAAAATATATGATACGCTGACGATTAAAGATTATTTATATAAAGTCTATGAAGAGCTTTTTGTTAAAGAAAAAGAAATGAATGATTTGTATAAAAGCTTAGAGTCGGTAGCTGAGAGTGAATATGATAAGATATTAAATAAGGCTTATAACATCCAAAACTATTTAGAACAAAATGGTTTATATATGATTCATTCGCGTATTTCTAATGTCATTAACGGCTTAGGAATTGATTATGATGAAAATTGGATATTAAAGAATTTGAGTAGTGGGCAAAGAGGAAAAGTTTTTCTCGCGAAAATGTTGCTTGAAGAAAAAGATGTTTTGTTATTAGATGAACCAACAAACTTTCTCGATGCTGTTCATGTGGAATGGCTAACAAAATATTTATCGACTTATGCTCATGCTTTTATTGTGATTTCGCATAATAATGATTTTCTAAATGGTGTTTGTAATGTAATTTGCGCCTTAGAAAACAAGAAAATCATTAGATACCGGGGTAATTATGATGCTTATTTATTGCAAAAGGATATGCGCGATAAGCAGTACCAAGCCGAATACAATACGCAACAAAGGTTTATTAAAAAGACTCAAGAGTTTATTGATAAGAATATTGTTCGAGCCTCAACAACAAAAAGGGCCCAAAGTAGAAGAAAAATGCTCGATAAGGTTGAAGTGCTAGCCAAACCAGAAAATGAAAAGAAAGTTAAGTTTACATTTCCTTTTACTCATACTTTTAATAGTGAAGCAATAATTGTAAAAAAACTATTAATTGGCTATTCAAAACCGATCTTAAAAGAAATAAACATAAAACTGATGTTTGGCGAGAAAGTTGTTATTACAGGTAAAAATGGCGTCGGTAAGACAACATTTTTAAAAACAATTTTGGGCCAAATTCCGGTCTTAGGAGGAATTGTTAAGATTCCTGATTATAATAAAATTGTGTATTATTCCCAAGAGATGACAGAAAAGCTTGATATCACACCTTTGGAATATATTAAGGATACTTATCCGAAGATGGAAGACAAAAATGTTCGGAGCCTCTTAAACCGCTATGGAATTACTAGCGACTTAGCTGTAAAACCAATTAACAAATTAAGCGGTGGCGAGATTTCTAAAGTAAGATTTGCAAAGTTAAATTTAGAAGACTCTAATTTGTTGATTCTTGATGAGCCAACAAATCATTTAGATAAAATTGCTAAAGAATCATTATTTGCCAGTATTGAGAATTACCCGGGAACTGTGATTTTGGTCTCCCATGAAAAAGAATTTTATAAGAAGTTAAAAATGAAGGAAATTCATTTTAGTTAGGACAGAAAATGGAAATTAGAAATGTAGCAATTATTGCTCACGTTGATCACGGTAAAACTACTTTGGTTGACCAATTATTAAAAAAATCAGATACTCTAACTCTTCGGGAAACTATTGAAGAGCGAGCGATGGATAGTAATGATTTAGAAAGAGAAAGAGGAATAACTATTCTTGCTAAAAACACTGCTATTATGTATAAAGGATATAAAGTAAATATTCTTGATACTCCGGGACATGCTGATTTTAGTGGTGAAGTTGAAAGAATTATGAAAATGGTCGACGGTGTTGTTTTAGTTGTTGATGCTTATGAAGGAGCGATGCCACAAACGCGGTTTGTTCTAAAAGAAGCTTTAGAAAACAATTTAAAACCGATAGTTGTTATCAATAAGGTGGATAAAGATTCAGCAAGACCAGATGAGGTAGCTGATGAATTACTCGATTTATTTATTGAACTTGGGGCTAATGACGACCAATTAGATTTTAAAGTCGCATTTGCTAGTGCAACCCATGGAACATCAAGTTTGTCTAGCGATCTTGCTACACAAGAAGAAACAATGGATTATATTTTGGATTTGATTGTTTCAGAAATTCCTGCTCCGAGCGTTGAGCGAGAAGGGCATTTACAGTTTCAAGGGGCTTTACTTGACTATAATGACTATGTTGGAAGAATGGCGATTGGCCGCATCAAAAGAGGAACAATAAAAAGTAATAGTATTGTTTCTTGCATGCGTTTAGATGGATCATTAAAGAGTTTTAGAATTTATAAATTATATAGTTTTTTAGGCCTACATCGGACGGAGATTCTTGAAGCATATGCGGGAGATATCGTTGCTGTAGCAGGCCTAGCTGATATCAATGTTGGCGAGACAATTTGCGAATTAGGCTTTGAAGAGGCTCTACCACCAATAAAAATAAGTGAACCAACAGTAGAAATGTATTTTTCCGTTAATAACTCGGCTTTTGCTGGTAAAGAAGGAAAATTTGTTACTTCAAATAAAATAGAAGAGCGTTTGTTCCGCGAGATGCAAAAAGACGTTAGTTTAAAAGTTTCTCGAAGCGGCTACCATGATGAGTGGATAGTTTCCGGAAGAGGCGAATTACATTTAGGAATTTTAATTGAAAATATGCGCCGTGAAGGCTATGAATTCCAAGTGGCAAAACCAAAGCCAATCATTAAGGAAGTTGATGGCATCTTATGTGAACCTTTTGAGTATGTACAGATCGACTTACCTAATGAATACACAGGATCAACGATTGAATTATTGGGCCGTTTAGGCGGTATTTTGGAA
This sequence comes from Bacilli bacterium, assembly GCA_035270985.1. GTDB lineage: Bacteria > Bacillota_I > Bacilli_A > ML615J-28 > CAG-698 > JAAYBG01. The sequence goes on from DATESD010000111.1 coordinate 25,652, forward strand.
TCAATGACTAATGATATCTCACAGACGCGGTTAATATATACGATGCCTTCCCGAGGACTAATCGGATTTACGACTGATTTCATGACTTGTACGAAAGGTTACGGAACTTTAAGTCATACTTTCCTTGACTACCGTCCCCTAGAAAGTGCTTCCGTTGGGAGCCGTAAATTAGGCGTATTAGTAGCAACTAATGAAGGTAAAACAACGGCTTATGGCATTGGGCAAATTGAAGATCGTGGTGTCTTATTTATTGAACCAAATGAGAACGTCTATGAGGGGCAAATCGTTGGCGAATGTAATCGAGAAGATGACCTAGCGGTTAATGTAATCAAAGCTAAACAACTATCCAACCAAAGAAGTGCTTCTAAAGATACAACCGTAGTTTTGAAAAGGCCAAGATTTATGCCTCTAGAAGTTTGTATGGAATATATAAATGATGATGAATTATTAGAAGTAACGCCTAAAAGCATCCGTTTAAGAAAGAAAATTCTTAATACAGGCGAGCGGAAAAAGTTTGATAGTCGGAGGGACAGAGAAGATTGAAAAGAATAATTAGATTATTTTTATTGATTTTTATTGCAATTTTATTAGTTGGTTGTGACGATATTGTTAATGAAGAACCAAATGATATTATTACTGATGAATCAGCGATTGATAAACTAAATATATATTCAATAAATGATTTTCATGGAGCATTGTTCGAAGATGGCAATAAAGCGGGGATTTCAAAAATTGGTGATTATTTAATAAATGAAAAATTGACGAACCCCGAAACAACAGTTATAATTTCGGCTGGGGATATGTTCCAAGGCACAGCTGTTTCTTCAATGACAAGGGGCAAGGTTGTCGTTGAGACAATGAACGCTATTGGCTTTGATGCAATGACAATTGGCAATCATGAATTTGATTGGGGTGTTGACCAAATGCAAGTTTTTACCGATGATAACCTTGAAAATGGTGAAGCATCATTTCCTTTTCTAACAGCAAATGTCTGTTACAAAGGAACAACGGAATTAGCTGAATGGGCGACACCATATACTGTTATCGAACGCGGTAATTTAAAAATTGGGATTATTGGTGTTTTAGGCACTGACCAAACAAATGATATTCTTGCTTCTTATGTGAAAGATTATGAGTTTACGGATGAGTTGACAGCGATTATAAAATACACGAAGATCTTAAGAAATACGGAAAAATGTGATATTGTTATCGTTTCTGCTCACCTTGATACGAAAGGGTTTAATACTCAATTATCATCCCTAAAAGGTGAAGATAAGATTGATGCCTTAATTAATGGTCACACTCACCAACAATATTATGGGGAATTAAACTATAACCGTACGGTGCCGCTACCTTATGTTCAATCGGGTTCAAGTGGGCAATACATAGGAAAAATTACCTTAGATATTAACCCTAAAACAAAAGAAGTTATTGGCGCAGCTAGTGAAAACTTAAGCGCTTCACGAGTGTGTAAAGAAGAAAGTTTAGAAATAAATACTATCTTAAGCCAATATCAAGAGTATGTTGATTTATCTAACGCTGTTTTAGGAACAGCTGGTGAGAACATATATAAAAGTATTGCTGGTGTTTGGATGGCAACAACTATCAAAGAGCGAATGAAGGTTGATCTAGCGGTTGTTAACGCTGGTGGTGTTCGGGGAAGTGCTTTTCCAATCAATATTAATTCTACGGTTAAATATGGTAATATTTTTGAAATAATGCCCTTTGAAAATATGATTTGCAGTTCAAAGATAACAGGCACAGAATTATTGAAAATTTTACAGTATATGGATGACGGAATGTATTTTAGTAGTAATATTACTAAAAAAGGACAGACGTATTATATAAACAATATTGTTGTAGAAACAAACAAAATATATAGTGTAGGTACAATCGACTATTTGTTTGAAAAAGATTATTATCCGTTTATGTATGGGCAAGATATTAGTAAGCCTGCTACCTTACTGCGGGATATAATGGTTGATTCAGTTATGGAGAAAATCCAAACATACGGAAAGTTTTATGTAACAAAATAAAATTAATAAAAAACATTATTATAAATGGGTTCATTTTAATGATGTTTTTTTTGAATGAAAAAGATATAAAAATATGTTATAATATAAAAAACGGTGTAGAGTATGAAAAAAGAATTTAAAATTATAAATCCTGAACAAATGATAGCATTAGGCTATACAATTGGTAGCCTAGCTAAAGAAAATATGGTTTTGACTTTGGAAGGTGATTTAGGAGCAGGTAAGACAACCCTAACAAAAGGGATTGCTTTAGGCCTAGGAATTAAGTCGATTGTTAATAGCCCAACGTTTACGATAATGAAGATTCATCATGGTCGCTTAACGCTATATCACATGGATGTTTACCGCTTAAGTAATGATAGTGGCGATGATTATTTAGAAGAATACTTTGAAGCAAGTGGAATCTGTGTTATTGAATGGGCTAATAATATAAGTTATATTCTTCCCCAAGAGGTTTTAAAAATTATAATTAAAAGTGAAAGCGAAACAGTTAGAATAGTTGAACTTGAAGCAAATAGCTCGCAATATATTAATTTATTACAAGAGGTTAAGTTATGAAGACAATGATTATTGATACTTCCACAAGTTTTCTTTATGTTTCTTTTGTCTTGGATGATAAAGAAGTTTTTCAAAAAATACTTAAAGCCCCAAATAATCATTCGGAGAATCTTTTGAATGCGATTAAAGAAGGTCTGGAGATTAATCATTTGGAAGTAAAAGATTTTGAAAAAGTTATTATTGGTATTGGACCCGGATCTTATACAGGCCTAAGAGTGAGTACGATAATTGCAAAGATGTTCGCTTGGACCCTAGATATTCCCCTTTATACGATTAGCAGTTTAGATATTGTTGCCAGTGGTTATTTTAATGGTGATGGCGAATATGCGATTACTAATATCGCGAAAAAAGATTATTTATATACGCGAATTGTCCGAATTAAAGAAAAGAAATATTTTTTAATTGCTGATGATCGTTTTGTTCTCGCTGATGATTTTAATCAAGAGATAGCCCCTTGCTCTTATCAACTGATTAATGCGGAGAACTTTAAGTTTGATGCCTTTAAAATTATTGAATTAGCGCAAGATAAAGTAGAAGATGTCCGAAGTTTGGTTCCTAACTATTTGCGCAAGGCTAATACATGAAATACCAAATCCGCGAAATGAAGCTTGATGATATCGATGCCATAATCGAAGGAGAAAAAAGAGTCTTCCAAGAAACGCTAGGATATGATATGTTTTATTCGGAATTAACTTTAAATCCATATGCGTTTTATTTTGTCCTTGATATTGATGCACAAGTTAGGGGCTATATAGGGCTGTGGATTGAAAGTGAACGCTCAGAAATCGTTAATTTTTATATTGAAAAAGAATATCAACACCAAGGTTATGGATCCATGATTTTGGAGTTTGCGATAAATTTAAGTGTTATGTCGAAAGTGCCGATGATGAGCTTAGAAGTCAGAGAGAGCAATTTAGAAGCAATTAGCCTTTATGAAAAATATGGATTTAAATTTGCTTATCGACGTGAAAAATATTACAAAGATCTGGAAGATGCTTTAGTAATGATCAAAGATTTGAGGTGATGAGATGATAGTATTGGGTGTAGAAAGTAGTTGTGATGAAACAAGTGTTGCTATTGTTAGAGATGGCAAAGAAGTTATTGCAAATATTGTTTATTCGCAAATAGATACGCATAAAGTTTTTGGAGGTGTAGTTCCGGAAATCGCTAGTCGTGAGCACGTAAAAAAAATAATTTATGTTTTTGAACAAGCACTTGAAGCCGCTAATATGGTACCAAAAGACATCGATTTAGTTGCTGTAACGGTGACTCCAGGATTGATAGGTTCTCTATTAGTGGGAATTAATGCCGCAAAAGCATTTGCTCTAGCGCATAATATTCGTTTTGTTGATGTCAATCATATTGAGGGACATATCTATGCTAATTATATCGAGAGTGATTTTATTTTTCCGCTGTTAGCTCTTGTCGTTTCTGGAGGTCATACAGAATTGATATTGATGAAAGATCATTATCAATTTGAAGTCTTAGGGCAAACATTGGATGACGCAGTTGGGGAAGCTTATGACAAAGTAGGCAGAGTTATGGGTCTTGATTATCCAGCAGGAGTGTACGTTGATAGATTAGCTCAAACCGGGCAAGTGACGTATAAATTGCCGCTTGTATATCTTGATAAAGAAAACTATAATTTTTCTTTTTCGGGCTTAAAGTCTGCTGTACTAAATATAATTAACAAGGCTAATATGAAAAAGGAAACCCTTAACATTGCTGATTTGGCAGCGTCATTTCAAAATAGTGTTGTAACTGTCTTGGTTGACAAAACTATTCATGCCGCAAAAACATATAAAGTTGAACAAATAGTTGTCGCTGGTGGAGTAGCTGCTAACCAAGGGCTAAGAAAGTCGCTAACAGAAGCTGTTAGCAAATTAGAAAATGTTAAACTTACTTTTCCAAAAATGAAATACTGTACAGATAATGCAGCAATGATAGCGGTGGCTGGTTATTTTAAAGATGCTTTGCAAACGGTTTAAAAAAGTATTGATTTAATAGAGCTTTTAGTGTATAATTACACATAGTAATCGAATAAAAAAGTTATATTTAAGGCTTAAAAATTACATGGAGGAATCAAAAATGAAAAAAATATTGTTAGTATTGTTCGTTATGGTTTTTACTTTAACTTTTTCAGTAGGATGTAGTAAAGTAGTAGAAGCCGAAAATCTATGGGACACTTATGTTAAGGCGATGAATAATAAAGATTTGGAAGGCATTGCCCGGGCTTTTTATTCAACATCAAGTACAGCGTACCCTCGTTTTATAGCTGAAAATACTGATGAAGAAGGCCACACCAGCTATTTTGATGGAGTTGTATCTTTAAAAACTGATTCCTTTAAATATACATTGCAAAGTAATGTTACTACTAATAAAAAGTGGGAGAAATATGCTAGCGCTCATGTAAAGGTAACTTTAGTTACCGATGACGGGCCAGAATCGAAAGAATTTGATGTTTACTTTTTATCTGGAGAAAAAGGTTTATGGAATTTTACAGCACCAATAAATGTAACTTCTTATGAGGAAGATGAATTAGGCAATAAACCTAGCGATACTTGGACTCAAAGAGTTATTAGAATCAATGGTGATTTCAAGTATAAAAACATTTATGATCAAGTAAATGGCGACTATGTTAGTATTGTTCAATATACAGGCAATGATAAAAATGTTGTTATCCCTGAAGAAATTGAAGGCTTGCCGGTTAGACTAATAAAAAGTTACGCTTTTTATAAGTATATTAGATTCTTAAATATTAGTATTGCAACAAGCAAAATGCAACAAGTTTCCATTCCTTATACTGTTGAAACTATTGAAGATTATGCATTCTATCAATGTAAGAAACTTCAAACGCTAGTTATTCCTAATAGTGTTAAGACAATAGGTGGTAATACAGGGTTATCTTTTGCGAGTTGTCGTAGTTTAAAATCAATTACAATTAATATTGATGATAGCGAAATGTATGGCGAAAGCCAAGCGCTAATACCTTCAACTTCGCTAAATGAAATTGAATTCACTGGGGCAAGAAACATGTATGTTGGTGATATTATTCAATTAAGCGAAGTAAATGGGAAACTCGTTTATTGGTCAGTTAATAATCAGGATGTTGTATCAATTGACCGTGATAAAGGTACTGTGACAGCAATCAAAAATGGTTCAGCAACAATTACTGCTTCATTAGCATCTGATCCAACGAAGAAAGCAACAGTTAAGATTACCATTTCTAGTTGTCCTGTTTTGTTAGTAGCAAGTTCTAATTCATTTGACAGATGCTCTGGTTTAGAAAAAATAACCCTAAATGTAACTAACCCTAATTGTATAAATACGGCGGTTACAAAGTTTAGACTATCATCAAAGGTGAAAATTTATGTGCCAAAGGGCAGTGCAGAAATGTATAAAAATAATGTAGTTTGGTCAGTTTACGCT
>DATESD010000112.1:0-5818 GCA_035270985.1 Bacilli bacterium
TGCCATTAAATAAAACTGCAGTTTTATTTAATAAATTAACGAAGCCTCTAAAATCATTAGTGTCACCAATCGGCCACGTAAAGGCTGTTGCCTTTTTGCTTAATTTACTAGAAATTGAATCTATAACTTTATCAAACTTGACGTTTTCTTTGTCCATTTTATTTACAAAAATAATTGTTGGTATTTTTCGCTTGCTTAGTTCTCCCCAAACTCTTTCCGCACCAACCTCAACACCTTTAGCGGCATCAATTAAAACAACAGCCCCATCAGTTGCTGATAATACATTTTCAATATCACCAATAAATTCTTCTGATCCGGGAGTATCAATAAAATTGATTTTATAATCCCGCCATTCACATGGTAATAATGAAGACATTAACGTTGTTTGACGATTTTGTTCTTCGACTGAATAGTCTCCTATTGTTGTTTTGCGCTCTACTTCACCTTTTTTATCGATTGCTTTGGTTGCAAAAAGTAGCGCCTCACTCATACTTGTTTTACCACTTCCTAAGTGGCCTAAAACGATAACATTTTTAATATTGCTAGTTTTATATTCTTTCATTCAACATACCTCCTATAAAAGAAAACCGAATTCGCACTGTTACTATTATACTATAAATTTTGCTTTTTTCAAAAGGTTTTTTAATTTCTTTTCCTATCAGCAATTATTCTTAAAAAAAAGAGCTAAGCTCTTTTGCTTAATCTCTTATTTCTAATTTGTTTTGATTTATTATTCAAAATATAAATAACGACCCCGCCAGCAATAACAGCAACTATTCCTAGTACTAACCAAATAGATACGATATTACCTTTTACTCGTTGCCACATTTCTAAAACTGCTTCATTGCGATCACCAAAATCTTCCATTACAGCACAGCGCCTAATAATCTCTTCATCTGGATATTGCGCATCAAATTGACGGCCTCTTTCGCTGACTCTTACAATAGCCTTACTATCGGTTAATCTATCTTCGGATAGAGTTCCGGCAAAAAAGTATGTTAGATCAACTTCAAATCCACCATCTTCGCCATACCATTCGATAATTTGGTCAAAGATAGCGTCCCCAGCAATCGCTGAAGTATAGCCAATTTTATTCATATTCTTAACGGCAACTTCTGGTAATGATAAATAGTTGATAAAGTCGGAAGCTAGTTCAATATTAGCTCCCTTGGGCATTACCCAACCATCAAACCAAACATTGCTGCCTTCGGTAGGAACAACATAATTTAATTCCATATCATTTTCATCTTCAGCGGTATCCATCGCATAAACCGCGTCACCGCTCCACGCAAAGTTAATATCTATTTTGCCGGTAACAATATCTTTTTTTCCGCTATCGACTTCAAAACCATAAATATTCTTTTTCATTAAACTTAAAGCTTCTTCCACTTTTTGGAGAGTCGCATCATCCGTTCGATTCATAATCGTCGTAATTTGACTTTGGTAGCTCGCAGCATCAATTATTCCTCTCGCAAAATCACTAGCAAGTTGATCTAATTCTGCTTTATAAACATAAAAGATCCCGACAATATAAGTATCACGAACACTATTTTTCGCTGTTGACCGGTTTTTGTGGGCTTCATTCCACAAAACTGACCAGCTACTTATATCAGCAGCACTGACTTTTTCTGGATTATAAACAAATCCCATTGTCCCCCACATATACCCGATAGCGTAATCTTCCCAGCCATTATCAGTAAATAAATCTTTTAAATATGGTGATGCATATTTTTCATAATTAGGAACTTTAGCTAAATCAATTTTTTCTAACATGTTTTCTCTAATCATTTTTTGAATTATATAATCTGATGGACAAACTAAATCATACGTTGTTTTCCCTGTTTTTAAGGTGTTTAACATTAATTCATTAGTTTCAAACATATCATAAACAATGGTAACAGTTTTTCCCGTGCGGGCTTTATAATCCGCAGCCCATTCTTCCATTACCGAGGGACCAATTTTATTACCATCATCGTCTTTTCCATCTTCAATATACTCATACCAATTATAAACTCTTAAAGTCGTTACTTCATCAGCGGCTTTTACTTTCGCACTAACTCCGAAAAACGCCACTAAAATCATTATCCATAAAGAAATAATTGTTTTTTTCATTTATTTTTTCTCCTTTACTACGCCATTATTATTTTTTATTCGCGCGTTAGCAATTATTAATCCCGTTAAAATAACGACAAAAATAATTGTTGATAGGGCTCTTAAAGCCGGTGGCAAGGCGCCTTTTCTCGCTGTTGCACCATACACATAAGTGCTTAAGGTCTGAAACGAATTATTACGCGTAAATGCAGTAATAATATAATCATCTAAAGATAGAGTTATCGCCAAAATAAAACCCGAAAATATTCCTGGGATAATCTCTGGCATAATAACTTTCCACAAAGCTTTGTTTGGTGATGCGCCTAAATCTAGAGCGGCTTCATAAATACTCGGATCCATTTGTTTCAATTTCGGCGTTACACTTAAAACAACAAACGGAATTGTTAGGACAACGTGACCGATTAGTAAAGTGATAAAGTTAAATTCAACGCCAACAAAGACAAATAAAATTGTTAATGACAAGGCTGTAACTATTTCCGCATTTAAAACCGGTATTTGGGAGACAGCTTCCATACTTTTCTTTACTTTTTTCTTACTATAGAAAATACCAATCGCTCCTAGTGTCCCAAGAATTGTTGCGACAATGCTTGAGGCAATAGCAACCATAAATGTATTATATAAAGCTTCCATAATATCTTTGTTCTTAAACATCAAGCGATACAAATCAAAAGAAAAACCATTCCAAGTCCCTATATTTTGAGTGTTTGTAAAGCTGAATATTGCTAGAACAATTAAGGGAGCATACATGAAAAGGAGCATGATGAAAATATAAATTTTTGCGAATACTTTCTTTACCATAAAGTACCTCGCACATTCTCTTGCTTTTTAACGTTTCTTGTTAGCAGCATTGAGGCACCAATTATTATTAGCATAATCAAAGCAATTAAACTTCCGTTATGCCATTGACCTTGTTCAAAGTTCAGTTGAATAGTATTACCAATAAGTTGAATCTTATTTTCTCCCATGACATCACTAATAACAAATGATGACATTGTTGGCATAAAAACCATCGTTGCCGCACTAATAACTCCTGGCATTGTCATCGGAATTATCGTTTTAACAAACGTTTGGGTTTTATTAGCCCCTAAATCATAAGAGGCTTCAATCAAACTAGTATCCATTTTCAGCATCGTCGTATATAAAGGCAAGATTGTAAATGGTAAATAATTATAGACCATGCCAATCATCGTCGCTAAATACGGATATTCGCCACCGTTAATTCCTACCCAATATAATAAGTCTCTAGTTGCTGCTGTTCTTAAGACGAAGTTAATCCACATCGGCATGATGAAAAACATCACCACTATTTTACTCATATTATATTTTTTGTTACTGAGAATCATCGCTACCGGATAGCCTAATAACAAACAAATTGCGGTATTACCAAAGCCTATTAAGGCGCTTATTAATAAAACGCTTAACTTTGTATTGTCACTAAAGAACATCACAAAATTATTTATCGTCAGTTTTCCGTCATTACCAGTAAAGGCATAATAAATTATCAACAGCAAGGGGAAAACAACAAAAAATAGCAAAAATAACGCATAAGGTAATGATAATTGTTTACGCGAAAATCTAAGCTTTGACATAGTTTTTCGCCTCTTGTTTTAAAACCATTTTTATATTCTCTGGAAGAATCACAACACTTACCGTATCAAATTCATTCCATAAATAATCACTATCAATAATAAAATCATCATACTCTTCCGTTCTCACGATTACTTGATAATGGTCGCCCTTATAAATTATCGAAACAATTTGGCCAATAACAGCACCATCTTCTTCGTTATCACTAATATCGATATCTTTAAAGCCAACCTCAACCTTAACATTTGCATCCGTTAAATCATATTTAAGGCCCTTATTATCAAGCAAATATCCCTCTTCATCAAGCACTGTATTTGGTATTAATTGTGTAACATCACAATCGAATTCGCCTTCAGCAAAAATAACTTTATTGTTTTTAGTGATGTATCCATCATAAACATTAGTCACAAATTCTTTTTTCATAATGTGAATATCAAATGGTTTAATATAGATACTCATTATTTGATTAATATCGTGCTCTTTAGTGTCGTGAATAATAACTTCATTCTTGCCAACAAGCATAATATATTCAAAGTAAACACCTTTAAAAATCTTGCTAACTATTTTCCCGTTAGCCATGCCTTTGTCTTTTTCTCGGAGAGAAATATCTTCTGGGCGAATAATAACGTCAACTTTTTCATTTTTTTCAAAATCATCGACCATCTCAAAGACATTATTAATAAACATTACCTTTTTTTCATCGGTAATTGTCGCGTTATATAAATTGCTTTCGCCAATGAAGTCCGCAACAAAAGCATTTTTAGGTTCATTATAAATATCCATCGGTGTCCCAATTTGTTGGATTAATCCATCATTCATAACAACAATAGTATCAGACATTGCTAAGGCTTCTTCTTGATCATGAGTTACATAGATAAAAGTAATTCCTAATTTCTTATGCATTGCTTTTAATTCTAATTGCATTTCTTTGCGCATCTTTAAATCAAGTGCCCCTAAGGGTTCATCTAAAAGCAGAATCTCGGGTTCGTTAACAATTGCTCGTGCAATCGCGACTCGCTGTTGTTGACCACCAGATAATGTTGAAATATCACGTGATTCAAATTCTTCTAAATCAACGATTTTTAGCGCTTTAGTTACTTTTTCGTCAATCTCTTCAACTGTTAATTTTCTGGTGATTTCTTTTGCTTCACCTTTTTTATTTACTACTGTTTCTGTAATTTTTTTCATCTTTAAGCCAAAAGCAATATTATCATAAACATCATAATGAGGGAATAGGGCATAGCGTTGAAAAACGGTATTTACCGGCCTTCTAAACGGCGGCAAAGAAGTAATATCTTCGCCATTTAGTAAAATCTTTCCTGTCGTTGGCATTTCAAATCCCGCAATCATTCTTAGAGTTGTAGTCTTACCACAGCCTGACGGACCTAAAAAAGTAATGAATTCCCCTTTTTTAACGTACAAATTAAAATCATCAACGACAGTGTTGCCATCAAAATTTTTTGAAACATCAATTAACTCAATAATCACATTTTTATTTTTCATATTAGATATCCTTTTTAAAAGTTAGGTGGGCTCGTTACCCAAATAATTTTTGCTGTTTTCTTTGTCATGTTTTTAAGATAATGATTTTTATCAGTTGTATAATAAAAAGTTTCCCCTTTATTACAAACAATATTTTTTCCACCGAGAACAATTAGTATCTCCCCTTCAAGAATATAACCAAATTCTTGACCTTCATGAGGCATATCAATCGTTGTTTGACTATTGGCCGCTAAAGTAAATAAAATCGGTTCCATAGCATTTTTTTGACTATTAGGAACTAACCATGTCATTTTATGATATTTTTCTTCTTTAACAATATAATCTTCATCAGTGAAAACTATTTTTTCATCATCATCACTATCATTAAAGAATTCTTTAAGATTCGTTCCCAAAGCAGCTAAAATATCCTTTAAGGTACTAATAGCTGGACTAGTGAGGTCATTTTCAATTTGAGAAATATATCCTTTCGTCAATTCGCATCGATCAGCTAGTTCTTCTTGCGTGAGTTGACATAAAACGCGCAACTGCTTTATTTTTATCCCTATATTCATTTGCCCTCCATTTGTAGTAAACTTTTTGTTTAGTAAGTTTTATAAAATTAAACTCTATGTTTAGT
>DATESD010000113.1:0-5103 GCA_035270985.1 Bacilli bacterium
GTAACCCCCATTTTTTGCGCCGCCAATAGTGATTCTGCTTTTCTTATTTTGACTAAATCAACAATCTTTACTGTGGGATCTAAGGTACCGCTACCCCCATCTGTACATATCAAATATGTGACTTTATGACCGTTTCTTATCAAACGACTTACAAAACCACCAGCCCCGATTTCAATATCATCAGGATGTGGACCAACAAATAAGACATTTCTAAAATTAGCCAGTGAAGGCGTTGCCAAGGCTTGTTTAAACATTTCTTCCATTTTTTCATCTCCTTTACCTTAATATATCTATATTATATCATAATTTTAATCATTGCTATTAAATATCTATTAGCAATTACTTTCTTATGTTATAATTTAAGCGGTGATATACATGAAAATCAAAGGTGCAACTCAAGCAATAACGGTAATGGATAAATATATTCTCGTCGCAAACCTCAACGGAAAAGCGATATTATTTGCGTTAAAAAATGAATCTATTCTTCTTGTAAATGATTATATCAATAGTTTTCTTACTAAGGAAGATTTTATTGCATTATTTAACGACACAGTTTTCGAAATTTATAAACGAATTTCGGATAATGAAGATATCCATCAAGAGCATATAATTTACAAACAATAAAAAAAGCAGTTTTCCTGCTTTTTTTTATTAAACTTTTAAATTTAAATATAGCGATAAATTATCAATAAATTTTGCGCAGTTAATCCCGTTTAGATTTGTAAGAAAAACAAATCTAACTTTTAACTCTGGAATAAAACCAACGATAGTATTTGTACCGATTGTTTCACCACAATGATAAATTATTTGTTTATCTTTGCGCGAAGTAATTCTCATTCCAAAGCCATATTCACTATTATTACCATTAGGCAGAATATTAGGAATAAACATTTGTTGACTAATTACATCTTTTTCGATAAATTCTAACCAATTTATTAAATCATTAACTGAAGAATAAAGCCCGCCATCGCCAATTGTTGCACTGCACCAATATTGATCACTAAGCTTCAGTTCATTATCAACAACTTTGTGGCCATAAGCACGGTTAATAACATCCGTTACCCCTTGATAATTTACATATGAGTTTTCCATTTTTGCGGGGGCAAATACTTTAGTTTGAAGGTATTCATCGAGTTTGATTGTTGAGATTTTTTCTATTATTAAGCCTAGTATAACATAAGCTGTATTGCTATAACGATATTGTTCACCAACACTAAAATATAATTTGTTCTGTGTTTTAAGATACTTTAAAACATCAATGTCCGCAATTTGTTCTTCCGTATGCGGCATGTTTTCATAATCTGCTATTCCTGATGTATGATTTAACATATTAATGATTTTTATATTTGCATAACAATTAGGTAAATCAGGATATATCGACTTTAGTGATGTTTCATAACTTAGTAAACCATCCGCAATTAATTGCAAAATCCCCCGAGCAATAAACTGTTTGCTAACTGATGCTAATCTAAAATTAGTATACTTGCCAACATGCTCAACATTTGTTACTATCTTTTTGCCTTTATATCTTTCAATAATGCTATTACCAATTTTAAAATAAAAAGCGTATCCTTGATCATTTGTCACTATTAAGTTTTTTAACAATATATCATCGATTTGATCGATATTTTCGATTTTTTTAAAGCCTTCTTCTAAAACTGGAGGAATCATTCGGCTTAAATAAGAAAAAATTACTGGTAGTGGTAAATATCGTTCGCGAGAATCAAGGTTTCTTTCCCGAACTCTTTGATAGCATACTTCATAAGGAATTGTAAAATAGTGAGCAACGACATCAAAATTAACATCGTATGCTTTAACTGAGTCAATATATCTTTTTCTGACCCGCGATGTTATACTCGTCGAATCCGCAACAACATCAATTCCCTGCCGCAAATAATCGGCACACAAATGGTACACCTCGGGAAATATTTTATCCTCACTCCAATCAGGATGAAGCGTTCTAACTAAGTCACTTGATACTATCTTAGCACCAGACTCTTCCTGAATTTTCCTTGTATAAGTCGTTTTGCCGCTTCCCTGAATTCCAATCATCATATGCAGTGTGCTCATAAAATCCTCACTTTATTTTTATCTTATTTTTAAAAAAACTAGTATAAAATCACAAAAAAGACTAAAACTTACATTTTAGCCTTAATATCTATTGCTTTATTTCCTAAAATAACTTCTTTTATTAATAATTCAACAAGTCTAATTCTTCGATTTTCAACTTTTTTAATTGTAAATTCAAGATGGTAAAAGACATGCACTGGATTTTCGATACTCTCTTCTTCATACTCAGAATCAAAAATTAATTTCATGCCTTCATAAGGAGTAACCTCAGATGCCTCGTATAACATACCACCGATATTAGAATATTTTGAAAGGGGCGGCAAGCCAAGTTGGAGCTCTTCATAAAGTTCTTCGATTTCCATATCAGAAGATAATAGGTATTTATTCTCATCTATTTTAACAATTTTTTGAATTTCTTCTTCATCATACTCATCATAGATTTCACCAACTAGCTCTTCAAGAGCATCTTCCATGGTTACTACTCCACTAGTTCCCCCATACTCATCCGAAACAATCGCAAAATGCGTTTTTTCTTTTTGCATTTTTCGCAATAAATCATCGACTTTTGTACTTTTAGAAACATATAATGGTGGTGACAATAATTCTTTAATGTTAATTTCCTTATTTAATATTAGTTTAGCGAAGAAATCTCTTTCCCGTAACACACCTAAAATGTGATCTTTATCACCTTCAAAAACAGGCATTCGCGAAAATTGGAATTCAAGAAATTGATCACGGATTTCCTCAAGTGAGTCTTCAATATCAATGGCTACCATATCTACACGAGGTGTCATAATATCATAAACAATTTTTTCCCTTAGATCAATAGCACTTTGCAATAATTCAGCGTCATCTTTGTCGATAACTCCTTCATTTTCCATTGTATCAATAATTGATTCTAATTCGTCTTCGGTAACCATTGGAACAACAATTCCATCATATTTCTTCTTAAATAAACCTTTACGCAATTTAATAAACAAATAAGTTATTGGCCATAATATTTTAATCACAAAATACATTATTCCTGAATTCCTTAGTGCTGTTCTTTCCGCATCTTCCTTGGCATTCGATTTCGGCAAAATTTCACCAAAAACAAGAATAATTATTGTCATTACGACTGTGCTTATAATGTTAGCCCATGTTGGATTAGAAATTGTTTGCGTAGCAATATATACAGCTACAGTTGTAGCAGCGATGTTAACAAAATTATTTCCCACTAAAATAGTTGTTAATGTAACATCAAATTTTTCAGCGATATAAACAGCTTTCTTGGCGCCTCTTTGTTTTTCTTCTAAATAATTGCGGAGCCTTATCAAGTTGACACTTGAAAATGCTGTTTCTGTGGCTGAAAAAAACGCTGAAGCCATTAACAATAAAATAAATAATATAAGTAGGGCTAAACTTAAAGCCCAATTTTCGGCGAAAAATTTAAAATTAAATAATTCGGCCAAGCATATGAGAGGAACCAAAAAACATCACCTCTGTCCTTCGTTTTGGTTAATAATAATTATATCAAATAAGTTTATAATTGTCAAACAGTGAAATGTAATATATTTATCAATAATGAAATATTATATATCTACAAACAATAATTATCTAATCAAACCTTTATCTTTTTCTTCTTTAGAAACCTTTTTAATTAAAAAGTAAACTACAACCGCTAAAACGATCATAATTAGTGACCAAAACTGCGAAGGTGAGAGCATACCGATAAATTGTCCTCGGTCATCAGCTCTAATATATTCTATTAAAAACCTAAATATGCCATAGCCAAATAAATAAACACAAATATTATATTTAAATTTTTTATTTAATAACAAATAAGATGTTAGTGCAAACATTAAAATTAAGAATATCGCTTCAAATAACTGAGTTGGATAGACCGCAACGCCTGCCCCATAAGCATAATAAGATGGGGATCCTTCGGGAAAAACTATTCCGAGCCATGAATCTGTTGGCTTTCCGTAGCAACATCCCGCAGAGAAACATCCAATTCTGCCAAATGCATGGGCAATCAAAATACAGCAAGGAACAAGCGGCAAAATATCAATAAGTTTCGAATTATATTTGTTTCTTCCAAAAAGCCAATATCCAATTAAGAATGATATTGTTCCTCCCATTAAGCCACCAATAAAAGTTATTCCACTAGTTAACTTAAACCCTAGTTCTGGATTAGATATATAATCATACAAGCCTTGCCATACTGCCGAGGCAAAAAAACCAATAGCAATCGCAACATATGTGTTTAATTCAACAAAATCTAAAAACTTTGGATCAATGCCTATTTTTTTCCCATAAACTCTTAATGTAATTATACAAAGAATTATGCCAACAGTAACAAAAACGCCATATAGACTAATTCCCCAAAACAATTCATATGGATACATATAATCACCTCATTCATATGCATAATTATATCATTTTGGTACCGTTTTAACAATTAAAAAAAGGAAATAGATACAAAATCTATTTCCTAACAAGCTTACGTAATTAGTAATTCTTCACCGAAATTTCGAAGTATGCTTGTGGATGATCACATACAGGACAAAGCTTTGGTGCTTTCTTTCCGTAATGTAGGTGTCCACAATTAGAGCATATCCATACTTGGTCTTCTTCACGAGCATATACTCTATCTTTTTCAATATTACCTAATAAAGCAAGATATCTTGCTTCATGTTCTTTTTCAATTTTAGCAACTTCTCGAAATAAGAAAGCAATTTTTACAAAACCTTCGGCTTCAGCTACTTCAGCAAAACTTTTGTACATTTCTGTCCATTCATAATTTTCGCCTTTAGCCGCATCAAGTAAGTTTTCCGTAGTTGTTTGCACTCCATCATGTAGTAACTTGTACCATATTTCGGCGTGTTCTTTTTCATTGTTCGCTGTTGCTTGGAAAAAATCACTTATTTGAACAAATCCCTCTTTTTTCGCTTTCGAAGCAAAAAAAGTATACTTGTTTCTTGCCATCGATTCTCCAGCAAAAGCTTCCAATAAATTTTTTTCCGTTTTTGAACCTTTTAATTGCATAGTCTT
>DATESD010000114.1:0-2515 GCA_035270985.1 Bacilli bacterium
TGATAGCTGTTAGTGATATACCAGTAAATAATCCTAGGATCCAGTGGCTAGATAATGTGGCAATAATGTTTATGAAGAAGGGAAAAGTTGCTAATTCTTTTAAGCCAGTTCCCATAAATTCTAGGCCGAGAAATAACAGCCCAAAGCCGAGGATTGTTTTGCCGGTTAAAACCCACCGACGTTTATTAATGAAAACAACTAAAAATGCACCAATAAAAATAATGGGCAAAGCGTAATCGGCGACGCCGATACCAATGATAAAAGCTGTTATTGTTGTACCAATATTAGCACCGAGCATTACGCCAATGCCGGCGGTTAACGTCATTAATCCTGCCGATATTAGGCCAACAACGATAACCGTTGTTGCTGAAGAAGATTGAATAGCAACAGTTATCGCAATACCAACTAAAATAGCTTTAAAAGTATTGCTTGTTGTTTTTTGGATTAAAATCTTTAGTTTTCCTCCGGCTAGTTTCTTTAGAGATTCACTCATTAAATTAATGCCGAATAAAAATAGCCCTAAGCCACCAATAGCAAAGAGGATTATCGAAAATAAATTGTTTTCTGTTAGTGAAAAAATAGAAAGTGTGTTCATGTATTCTCCTATTTACTTTATCCTCATTAATAATACTCTAAAAAGCCTTTTTTATCAAGACAAAGAAAGTAAGAAACGTTTTCAAAATTGCTACTTTGATAATTAATTTAAAAAACTCGATTTTATTTGATAAATATGGTAGAATATTTAATTAGAGGGAAGACTCATGAATAAAAAGACATTAGGTAATTTATTGGCATTGTTAACTGTTCTTATTTGGGGAACAACTTTTGTTGTTACTAAAAACTTACTCAATAGTTTTAAGCCAATTGAGATTTTGCTGTATCGTTTTTCGATTGCTTTTCTTGTTTTGTTTGTTGTTTATCCAAAAATATTTACAGCGAAAAAATGGAACCATGAATTAATGTTTGCTTTAGCTGGCCTCTCTGGCGTTGCGATATATCAGTTTCTAGAAAATACTGCTTTAACTTACACAACCGCCACTAATGCCGCGATAATTACATCAATGGCACCTTTCTTTACGGCAATTCTTTCTTTTTGGGTTTTAAAAGATGAAGGCCTAACAAGAAGATTTGTGATTGGCTTTATCATCGGTATTATCGGCGTTGTCTTAGTTTCTTTAAATGGAATTTTTATTTTAGAACTAAATCCTTTTGGGGATTTATTATTAGTTGTCGCAGTTTTCATGTGGGCAACATATTCAGTATTCACAAGAATTGTTTCGCGGTATGGTTATAATATGATTCAAGTAACAAGAAGAATTACGATGTATGGAGTTATCTTTATTATCCCGATATATCTTTTTTCGCATCCTGAGTTTAGTATTGATAAGATTTTAGTTTTAGAGAATGGCTTATCAATTGCCTTTTTAGGCTTTATTGCTTCCGCACTATGCTTTTCAACATGGAATATAGCGATTAAACATATTGGTTCAGTTAAAACAACAATCTATATTTATGCGATTCCGGTTGTTACGGTTATTTTTTCAGCAATTTTTCTTGATGAAAAATTGACGTGGATGGGAATAGTTGGTACTATTCTAACTATCCTAGGTTTGCTTATTTCAACAAGAAAGAATAAACACCGAAGTGTTGTTATAGAGGATTAATTAAAACTGCGGCTGTGGCGAAACTGGTAGACGCGCTATCCTCAGAAGGTAGTGTTATATGACATGCCGGTTCAAATCCGGTCAGCCGCACCATATTGAATGCATAGGCTTAATACCATTTAGTATTTATTGGTATTAAGTCTGTTTTTTATTACTTTGTAGAAAAATAATGTAATTTTTAGTATATTATTGGTATTTCTTTAATTTAAAAGGATTAATAAAAAAAAGACTATTCTCTATCATGATAAGAATTATAGCCCTATTTTATGTTTATACTTTTTTTAACTCTTTAAGAGATATTTCCATTTGAATCACACATAACACAAACATCAATATTAACAGTTTGAAATGTAATGAATAATAACTTGTATTTAAAAGTTCCTTGACCATAAGCAGCATTATCAGAATAACTTGTTGCACCATTACTAAAAGTCCATGCTGAATTATTACTATGTTGTGAATAAGTGGTATTATAACAAGTACAAGATATACCTGGATTTATTTCGAAATAACCAGTTAATGTATATTGCCATATTATAGTTCCATCACTTTCATGTCTTGTGACTTCGGACACTCCTGTTTTGGTATATATGTTTTTAGTATTGTATTTGTTTATTGAATTAAGACTTCCAATAATATTACTACTATATATTTTAATTTCTATATAACTAGCATCATCATAATAAGTAGTTTTTTCAGATACTAAAACTAAGTTATCACGATTACTAGAGGCAATGGCATTTACGCTTATGGGTTTTGATATTAAAGAAATAAGTAGCATTAATAAAAAACAAATAAAGATCAACAGTTTTCTCATATCTTTTTTCTCCTTTAATAGTATATTAGTAATT
>DATESD010000115.1:0-2007 GCA_035270985.1 Bacilli bacterium
CTAACAGTTATTATAATTCTGCATGCAAACGAAAATTTTGGTGAGCAAAATTTGAAAAAGTTGGATATTCAGTTAATCAAGCAAGTCAATAACTATCGACATATCTTGATGTAAACTAATTTTACAATCATTAAAAGATGGTTTTGAAAGTAAAGGTCTATAGTTTTTTGAAAAGGCATAAGGTTCTTTTGGAATTCCAAAGAAACTCAAATTGCACTCCTTATCAGAGTTGATATCGTGATAGATAGCAAAAGCGTAACTATCTTTCTTAAAGTCTTTCAGCAAAATAAATACCGTATCACTGGTAACTTCTATGGAGTAGGTATTATATTCTTTTCCTTGTTGTAAAAAAGATTTTGAATTATTAAACACTCCCATTTCAATAGTTCCTTTTAGTGTATTGATATTTGTTATAGTAACCTTCAAATCGAAAGTTTCTGTATAAGTAGCATCCCCATATATGACAGAAAGCAATAAAAACAAAAACATAATTTTCATGGTTTTCATAATTTCATTTTTTCTTTTTTTGCGTTTAAATGTCGGATTTTAAATAATGTTGAATCGATTTCTCGTCCTTATTTACATAAGCAGCTAAAGGTTCAGATTGACTTTGCAAGTATCTCTTTATCGGCTTTCGGAATAGGGAGATAATTAATTTCTTAAAAAACGATACACCCTTTTTCTGATCTTCAAAATACTCAACCAATGTATTGTTTCTAAAATTAAGAATGTTCTCTAAAACATGTCCATCATCATAAAAACCACAGTGGAAGTTTTTCTCAGCAAAAGTTTTTAATGGAAAATCAAGTTTTCCTAGACCATTAATTTCAAATGAATGAGATAAAAAATCATCATATGTTATTCTGCAATTATCTCCACCACCTAAATTGAATATCTCTTGGGAGAGTTGCATTTGTTTATCTATTGCAAAAACAAAAGCCCTTGCAGTATCTTCAGGCGAAGCTATTTCCAACGAAGTTTTAAGAGGCTGATGAAACATTAACTTAGATATTTTGTGTCCTCCCATTATTGCTGTCAATCTAAAAATAGTCCAATCAAGCTCGCAATTTTGAATAATATTCTCAGCTAATATTTTTGTTTTAGCATATTCATCACCCTCACTCGGGTTTAGTTTATCATCAACTGTTATTAGTGGATTCTTAAGTCGATCACCATACACTGAGATGGACGAACTATATAAGAAAAAAGCATTCGGAGAATGAAGTTCTAAAAGATTGACTAGTCTTTTTGTTCCTTCAACATTAACCTGATACGATAAAACTGGTTTATCGTCAGCCAAAGGTGGAATTATTGCAGCAAGATGTATTACTACATCTTTATTGTGAACTATCTTAATTATATCGTTAACATCTCTTATGTCTCCATATACAATCTCAATATCATCCTTATAAGGTTTGAATTTATTTATTGTCTTGTGCGACTTTTTATCAAATACAGTAACTTCATATTTATTTTTTATAGTGCACAGCTCTTTTAATACTGCCTGTCCAACGGTTCCAGAAGCACCAGTTAATAGTATTTTTCGCCTTGCCTTCAAAATGTTTTTTTATAAAGCAATCAAAAAGCCTCTATTTTACGAGGCATTATGATTGCATAGTTAAATGTTGCTTACCTATTATTTAAAAGTCCATCGCACCAATCCTAAATTGCCTACCTGCATTTCTATTACCAAGTTGCGAATACTGTTTTCAACAACCTTGTATGCAGTAATATTATCTAGTGTGAGTGTTTTTGCATCTTCTGCTAGTTTCCAAGTTCCAGTTTTCGTATCACAACCACTTCTGATTACATATGATCCATCAGATTTAAAATCCCATTTTGAATCCTTTTCACAAGCAGTAGCTACATTTACACCCGCTACAGTTTTAGACACTAATGTCCAATTTTTAATTATCATATTGGTCTCAGTTTTCTCCTTTTCACACGATGTAAAAAGAAATCCAGATACAACACAAATAGCTAAAACCAACAAACTCCATTTTTTTT
>DATESD010000116.1:0-7940 GCA_035270985.1 Bacilli bacterium
GGCATATAATCATCGCGACAAACCATACACTCATGATAAGCGCATGTAATGTCAGCTTGTTTTTCTTTATGCTGTTTTAATAATTCTTTGTAATCGATATTACAAACATGATAGCAATCGGATAAGATAACATACTCCGCATTAGAATGCTTAATAAAGCTAATTATTCCTTTGATTGCTTCTAAGCGTGTATTGTAGACCGAACTACTTACGCCGTAAGGTGGTAAGATAACTAACCCTCCCCGTTTACGCGCTAGATCCCATTCTTTGCCACTCCCAATATGATCCATTAATGATTGATAATTGCTTTTAGTAATAATTCCAATATTAGAGATCCCGGCGTTAACCATGCAAGATAGCGAAAAGTCAATTAAACGATACCTACCACCAATTGGTGTCGAAGCAATTGTTCTGTGTTTAGTTACTTCAAAAACTTCTTTACTGTGAATGTTGGAAAATATCAATCCTAGTACTGACATAGACTACCTCCTCACATCTTTCTCGACCATTTGGCCAGCGGCCACTTGGCAGTTTTCTGCCACAACAACATCACTGCCTAAGACGGTAATTTTATTTGTCTCATGACGTGAGGCGCCTATCTTAGCATTTCTTTCTATTCTGACGTTTTCTGCAATAATACTATATTCAACAATCGCACCATCTTCAACAATAACATTATCAAACAAGATACTATCAATGACTTTAGCATTTTTACCGATTCTAACATTCTCGGAAATCAAAGAATTTTTAATTTCACCTTCAATATAACAACCAACCGTTAGTAGTGAGTTCTCGATTTTACTGCCCTCACAAATAAACTGTGGCGGATATGGTTCATTCCGCGAATATATTTTCCATGTTTTATCAAAAATATTGAATTCAGGTTCGTCCCCTAATAAATCCATATTGGCTTCCCATAAGCTTTCGATTGTTCCGACATCTTTCCAGTAACCGGCAAAGGGGTAAGCATACATGAGTTTATTATCAGCTAACATATTCGGAATAATGTTTTTCCCAAAGTCATTTTGTGAAGCTGCTATTTTCGCATCTGCTTCAAGATATTCATATAATACATCAGCATTAAAAATATAAATTCCCATCGAAGCGTTAGTACTTTTCGGGTGCGCTGGTTTTTCCTCAAATTCTTTAATCCGCATCTCACTATCAGTATTCATAATCCCAAACCGACTAGCTTCTTTTAAAGGCACGTCAATAACAGCAATTGTTGCTTCTGCGTTTTTTTCTTTGTGGAAATCAAGCATTTTGCTATAATCCATTTTATAAATATGATCTCCGGAAAGAATAATTATATATTCCGGGCTATATTGTTTCATAAAAGTAATATTTTGATAAATCGCATTCGCCGTTCCTTTGTACCAGTCAGTCTTGTCTTTGCCTTGATATGGCGGAAGAATATGAATTCCCCCAAAGGTTCTATCCAAATCCCAAGGCTGGCCATTACCAATATAATCATTTAGTAATAAAGGTTGATACTGTGTTAAAACACCAACAGTGTCAATATTAGAATTAATACAGTTGGATAATGGGAAATCAATAATCCGATATTTTGCTCCATAACTAACGGCAGGCTTGGCTATTTTATTAGTCAAAGCATACAAACGGCTTCCTTGCCCTCCGGCTAAGAGCATTGCGACACATTCTTTTTTGTAAAGCATAATTTACGATCCCCTTTCTAAAATTACAATTGATAGTTTTGGTAATTTAATAACTATTGAGTTTTTTTGATTATTCGCAGGAATATTATCACTAATAACAATATCATTTCGAACATCATAGCCACCAAATTCTTGGCTATCACTATTTAATATTTCTTTATAATGACCTTTTTTAACACCAATACGATAATAATCTAATGTTCTTCCCGAAAAATTAATGGCGATAATCAGCTCTTTACCTTGCCGATTTATGCGGCGATAGCTATAACAATTATTATCTTTATCATCAGCATTTATCCATTGAAAGCCGTCCCAAGAATCTTCAATTTCCCAAAGGCAACTTTTTTTCAAATATATTTTATTAAGTTTAACAACATAATTTTGCAGTTTCTGATGCATTGGATAATCAAGTAGCAACCAGTCTAATTCTTTTTTATAATCCCATTCAATAAACTGGCCAAATTCACATCCCATGAAAAGCAGTTTTTTGCCAGGATGAGTCATCATATATCCTAAATAAGCCCGCGTATTCGCAAATTTTTCTTCATAAGTACCAGGCATTTTATTTAGTAAAGATTTTTTACCGTGAACAACCTCATCATGGGAGATTGGCAATACGAAATTTTCACTAAAAGCATAGGCTAGAGAGAATGTCATCCGGTGATGATCGTGACCTCTAAACAAGGGGTCAGTTCCCATATACTTTAAGGTATCATTCATCCAACCCATATTCCATTTATAATTAAATCCTAAGCCGCCCATATAAACCGGCTTCGATACATTAGCAAAATCAGTTGATTCTTCAGCTATCATCATCACATTGGGATAATCTCTGAAGATAACGGTATTTAAATCTTGAAGAAACTTAATAGCTTCAAGGTTATGAGCTCCCCCATGAATATTAGGTTTCCATTTATCGCGATCATAGTTTAAATAGATCATTGCGGCAACAGCATCAACACGCATGCCATCAATATGATATTTATCAAAGAAAAATTTAGCACTCGAAATTAAAAATGATTTAACTTCTGGCTTTTGAAAGTTGAATATCCTTGTCCCCCAAGAGAGATGCTCTTGGCGGGTCGGTTCCGGATCTTCATAAAGAATTTCACCATCAAATTCATAGAGGCCAAAAGCATCTTTAGGGAAATGCGCTGGAACCCAATCAAAAATAATTCCGATATTATTTTGGTGAGCTTTATTTATAAAATACATAAAATCTTCGGGAATTCCATACCTTGAAGTAACACTAAAGTATCCTGTTACTTGATAACCCCAAGAACCATCAAAAGGAAATTCTGTTAGGGGCATTATTTCAATATGCGTAAATCCCATCTTTTTCACGTAAGGAATTAATTTGTCAGCTAAACGACGATAGTTATAAAAATTACCATCTTTATATCGTTGCCATGATCCGAGGTTAACTTCATAAATATTTACTGGCTTGTCAAAAGTTGGTGTCGCTCTTCTTCTTGACATCCATTCTTCATCAGACCAATTAAAATCTTCAAGACTATAAACTTTTGACGAAGTCTCGCCTTTTGTTTGATTGTGATACGCATATGGATCTTGTTTAAGAAAAGTTTTTCCCTTATTGGTAATCGCATATTTATAATTTTCATAGACGTTTATTCCCAAAATAACTGCTTCCCAAACGCCTTCATTGGTTATTCTTTTCATTGGCTGTGCATTAACGTTCCAGCCATTAAAATCACCAACAACCCCTACTTTTTCAGCATGGGGGGCATAAACACGAAAAACAGTGCTTTGACTCTGGCTATCGTAATGAGAACCAAAATATTCATAAGCCTCACTAGTAAAACTAGTGTGAAAATCATTAATTAGTTTCCTATTCATAAACTACCTCATTATATATTATACTATAAATCAGCTTTTTTTTCAATTGAAATTGTCTCTTATTCCTAAACATGAAAAGGTTTTCACTTTTAATATTACTTTATCAGCAAAAAAGAAAGAGAAAAATCTCTTTCTTTTAATTGATCGTTGCCCCAAAAGGGAAAAATGATAATTGGGCTAGTTTAAAGCATTGCTTGCCAAAAGGGATTCCAATTATAGTTATGAAGAAAATCAATCCTACAGTAAGATAACCTACTGCTAATTCCCAACCGAAAAAAATAAGCCATAAAATATTAGCAATTGGGTGGGCATCAAATTTTGTATCAATGTTTTTTCCAAATGGCCAGATCGTCAAACCCGCAATTTTGAAACATTGTTTACCAAAAGGAATCCCAATTATTGTAATACATAAAACAACTCCGATAAGAAACCACGAAACACTACTTAAAAATCCGATTAAAACAAACCACAAAATATTACCAACAGTTTTCATTTTCCTCTCCTTATTCTTCGATATATATTTTTAAAATTTCTCCGATATAAAAATGATGATAATCTCCCCGAGCATAATACTTTTCAATCCCAAAGGATTGCATTTTTGTTTCATCCATTGCTTGGTTATAAATTTTCTTACAAATAATAACCATTCTTGCTTCTTTAAAAGATACTGTATCATCTAGCGACAGAGGATTAAACCCTATTTTTTGCACTTTGTCTTCATCACGGCCACTATTTGACCCTAAGTAAGACAAGGCTCTTCGATAATCTGAATGGTAAAAACTAACGGTAAACAAATCGTTCTCTTCCATGAATTGATAAGTGTACCGACTCGGGCGAACATAACAAGTCACTACTTCCTTTCCCCAAATGACTCCGGCTGTTAACCAGCCAATTGTCATAGTGTTAAACTTATCAATCTTACCAGCGGTTAATAGTGCCGCCTCATCTTTCATCACCGAAAATAAATTATCTTTATATTCCTTAATCGTTATTTCTTTCATATTTTTAAAGATCATAAAAGCAACTGTTTCCAATGAATTCTCGTAATAATGAATTACATGGAACGTAGCGATCATCGATATCCTTAATATATTTTAGGAATTTAACAAGGCGATTGGCGGCAATAAAATACTCATCATTTCTATCAATTGCTGCTAGAGCCGGCAAAGCATATTTTTTCATTACTGCCAATTCGTAAGTAAGTTCGGAATTGAAAATGTAATCGGCTTCTTCTTGATAAGGATAAATCCATTTGAATTCTCCTCTTCTAACCGATGCCCACATCGAGAATGTAGCTGATGGATGTGTTTTACGATATTTTGCATCTCTAACAATCCGGCGCAGCAACCTGATTTCTGTTGCTGGGATTGGGTTGTGATCATCTATTTTAATTTGTGATAAAGGGCTAATATAAATCTTAAATTTTTGATGCTTAGGAATCAATTTTGTAACTTCTTCATTTAATGCATGGATTCCTTCAATGATAACTGGCGTGTTCTCAGAAATTCTTACCTTTGGACCCGCAATACGCTCACCTAGTTTAAAATCAAAGGTTGGCAATTGTACTTCTTCACCTTGAATTAAAGCCAGCAAATTATTATTAAATAATTCTAAGTCCAATGCCCTTACATGTTCTAAATCTGGTTCGCCATATTCATCAACTGGCGCCTTATCACGATTTAAATAGTAATCATCCATCGAAATTTTAAACGGTTTAATGCCTAATGTCATCAACTGAATTCGCAAGCGATGGGAAAAAGTAGTCTTTCCTGATGAGGAAGGACCAGCAATACATATTAAACGAATATCTTCAATATTTTTCTTAATTATACCCCCTAATTCAGCTAACATATTGTTATGTTTAGTTTCACACATGTTTACTAAATCAATAACACTAGCTTCACTAGCGTGAGTATTAAGTAACGGTATCCGGTCGCTTTCGCACATTTTTGCCCAGCTACGTGCTTCTTTTAACATTCTACCAAAACTAGGCGAATCTTCAAATACAGGTATTTGGCCACCTTTTTCCGCTCGCGGAAATTGGACTAAAAATCCCGGATAATATAGTCTTAATTTAAACTTATTTAAATAGCCAGTTGAAGGCACCATATAGCCAAACAAATAATTCACATATTTATCGCAAACATAGATGTTAACTTCGTCTTCCTCGCGATATTTTAATACTTCATTTTTGTCTAAATAGCCTTTTTTCTTATAAATTTCAATTGCTTCAGCTTTGGGAATGGTTTTTCTAACAATCGGATAGTCAGCAGCAACAAGCCGATCCATTTCCTTTTCCAAGGCTACTAAAAATTTTGCATCAACTTGGTCGGCAAGACCAGTTACATTACACGAAATCGATCGCGAAACGCATTGATTAAACTCCGCTTTAATATGCGGATAAAGATTTTCTAACGCCATAATAATTAAATAGCGTAAACTTGTCTCATAGACCCTAACAGCATCAAAATTAGTTAAATCAAGGAAGTCAACAGTGCAACTAAAGTTAATGTAGAAATTTAATTCCCGCAAGCGATTATTAACGGTCGCCACATATGTCTCAACATTTAGTTTTTTTGATAACTCCTTTAAAGTTATTTTGTCTTCGAATTGATATTCTTTATTGTTATATTTTACTGTATACATAATTTACTCCTTTTCTATACTCATATTTTAACATATTTATTTTTTTATGTAAACACTTTCACAAAAAACATTAGTAAAAAAAACAGGTCAACGACCTGTGTTTACTTTACAGCTTTTTTCGCTTTTTCACAAAGAACAGTGAAACCAGCAGCATCATTAATCGCTATTTCTGAAAGCATCTTTCGATTAATATCGATATTTGCTTCTCTTAAACAAAACATTAATTTATTGTATGATAAACCGTTAAGTCTAGCAGCAGCATTAATGCGTGTAATCCATAATCGACGAAAATCACGTTTTCTTCTTTTACGATCACGGTAAGCATATGATAGTGATTTCATCACTTGCTGATTGGCTGTACGATATAATGTATGTTTTGAACCAAAATAACCCTTAGCTAATTTTAAAACTCTGTTACGTCTTCTTCTTGAAACAACTCCGCCTTTGGTACGTGGCATAAAAATTACCTCCTTTTATTGTCTTTCTAATGTATTTTTTATTATAAATTTGCTATTTGTTGTTTAATACGGCCTAAATCGGCAGCTGAAACCATTGATGATTTACGTAAATGACGAACTCTCTTTTGAGTTTTTCCTGGTGCTAAGTGGCTTGTCCCTGGACGACCACGTAGAATTTTTCCTGTTCCTGTTACTTTTAAACGTTTTTTAGTACCACTATGAGATCTCATTTTTGGCATATAAAATCACTCCTTGTCTTTCTTTTTATTTTTTGGAACTAAAATATAATGACTATTTCTTCCATCAAGAGTATTTTTAGTCTCTACTGTTGAATATTCATCCATCTCTGCAACATACTTATCCAATATTTCTGTTGCTGATTCAAACTGTAACAATCTTCTTTTTCCCCTCGGAAAGTAAATTGCAACTTTTAATTTGTTACCTTCTTCTAAAAACTTTTGGCCATTTTTCAGTTTGGTTTCAAAATCATTTTGCCCAATAACTGGTGATAACCTAATTTCTTTTAGAACAACAACTTTTTGACTCTTTTTGTTTTCTCGCAACTTTTTCTGCAATTCATAGCGATGTTTGCTATAATCCAAAAAACGACAGACAGGAACTTTAGCGTTTGGCGCTACACAAAATAAATCAAAATTGCTAGCTCTTGCTAACTTAATAGCTTCGCTAGTCTTCATTTCCCCCAAAGGATTCCCCTCAGCATCAATAACTAATACTCTTTCAGCCTCAATATTTTCATTTACTAAAGCATCGAGTTTACGATCTAAATTCTTACTAATATAAAGCACCTCCTATTATTAGTATATACCATAGTATAAAAAGAAAAGTGAGTGCTCCTGAGCACCCACTTAAAAAATCACAAAATGTTTATAAAGCGACGTTTACCTACCAACATGATCAGTCAGGTGAGAAGTGGGTACTTCTTCTTTCCACTATGATAAATTACTTAGTTATTATACTATAAATGATTATTATTGTCAAGGAAATGTTATATTACTTTCCTACCTATTTAATACTATTGATGATTTACCGCTGGCAAGATATTCATTATTCAACAATCGCTTTAAGGCATTGACCATAATTGGTGAATATTCATAAATACAAATATAATTATTAACCGTCGGTGAATATTGGTTGATATCATATGGTAAATTTAACGCGATGACAATCAAGTCTTCTCTAGCACTTGATATTTGGTTGACTAAACTAATGTGGATACTCTTAGCATCGCTAATCGCGACAACTACTTGCTCATAATCCGCAGCTAGAAGCGCTAATTCTGTTA
>DATESD010000117.1:0-2623 GCA_035270985.1 Bacilli bacterium
ATATTATATAGATTTAATGATTGTATGGTCAGAATGGGCGGAGCCAGAAAATGATTTAGTGATAGATGTTACACTAATTGAAGGAAAAGGTATTACTTTAATACCAGCTTCTGTTGTTAACGATAATTGGAATTATCAAACTGCTCTTAATGAGGGAATGTCTCTACAAGGCGGAATATTACAATTTGATCCAGTTGCAATACAACGTCCATTGAATAAAACAAAAATAATAATTAATGATGGCAAAATAATTTTTCAACAACTAAATCTCTTAGAATGGGGCATTTTTTACCCGCATACTAAAGCAAGTATACCCCTTATTAAAAAAGGAGTGGTACTTAAAAATTTAGCTTTTGACGAAGGGACGCCGCTATTTATTACATCACTAGAAGGAAATACAAGTGGCATCGAATTTATTGATCGCACCACTTTCCATTATCTAC
This sequence comes from Bacilli bacterium, assembly GCA_035270985.1. Classification (GTDB taxonomy): domain Bacteria; phylum Bacillota_I; class Bacilli_A; order ML615J-28; family CAG-698; genus JAAYBG01. The sequence goes on from DATESD010000117.1 coordinate 444, forward strand.
ATACACCAGAAGGAGGATATCTCGATGCGCGTAGTCCACTCACGAATACATATATTTAGAACTCGCCCCTTATCTTCGCGTGAAATTCTTACTTGGTACTTATCTGTTTTAAGTTGGCAAGAACAAGGACATGAAGTGAAATTTTACTGTGACGCTCCGAATCTTAAATTTATTCAGCGTTTACATTTAGATAAACTATATAATATCATCGATTCAACATTTTTTGATTCATTAAAACATAATTATGATTTAAAAACTTTTTGGGCAATACCAAAATTGCTTGCCTATGCAAGAGAACCAGATAATGTTATTATTAGCGATACTGACCTCTTTCCTTTTTCTGACTTGTCTAGATTTTGGAATAATTATGACGTCGTTATATATGCTAATAAAGAATTTGTTAATCAACACCCCTATCCGCCAAAAGAAAGACTTTCAACCGCACCAGGTTATGAGTTCCCAGAATGGATGGACTGGACAGTACAACCACTCAATACAGCAATTACATATTTTAAAAGCCCTGAAATGAAAAAAGAATTTTTAGATACTTCTTTCGCATATGTTAAAGATAATTACGGAGATAAGAAGAATAAAATGGGTATTGATATGGTTTTTGCCGAACAGCGCATTCTTGCGATGGTCGCCGCAAAGAATAATTTACGTGTCGGTATTGTTCAGCCTTTAAATAAAAAATGCATCAATAAAAATGCTCTTCATTTATGGGCTTACAAATCATTGCCCGAACATTTAATGGCTCCATTTGATTTATATCTTTTTGAGTTATTACATAACATTGCTCCTGATTTTTGGGAAACATTAAGAGATGTCGACGAACTTCAAGTATTGTTTAATTATGTAGACAAAGAAGGTTTTGTCTATCCCACACCTGCAATATTCCAATTAATTTTTACACCACAAGGAGGCCAAAATGGCTAAACAAGAAAAAACAACTATCCAACTTTTATTAGAGCACGCGCCCAGAGTACTATTAACACCAGAAGAAGAAAAACAACTCGGCGATACGATCCAAGCGGGATTAAATGATGAAACTCCTGCTATTAAAATACTCGTTGATGAGGCTAAAGATAAGCTATTTAAACACAATATGAAATTGGTTGTTGGTGAGGCCTATAAATATTCAGGTTATAAAATGCCTATTGAAGACCTTGTCCAAGAAGGCATGATCGGTCTTATGACCGCAGTCAAAAAATTTGATCCTGAAAGAGGATGCAGATTTTCTACCGCTGCCGTACCCTGGATTAGACAAGCAATTACTCGATATATTGCAGAATACCGTAAAACCATTCGTTATCCCGTTCATGTGAGTGAGCAATTAAATAAAATTAATAAGACAAAAAATGAACTTTATGCGGAATTAGAAAGAGAACCAACTGTTGAAGAAATTAGTAAGGCTTTAAATGGTAAACTTAGTGTTGAAAAAATTCTTGAATTACAAAGAGTTACGCAACCCATTACTTCAATGAATGTTATTGTTGGTGATGAGCAAGATACCGAATTTAGTGAGTTTATTCCAGATGAAAGTGAACCGACTCCAAGAGAATGGTATAATATTGAAGAGGGCAAGTCAGTAGTAGCAGATTTATTAGAATGTCTTGATAATCAAGAACAACAAATTATTATTTGGCGCTATGGTCTTAATAACGGTATAGATTATACTCTTGAAGAGATTGGTGATGTTCTTGGATTAACACGTGAACGTATTAGACAAATAGAAAAAGATGCAATTACTAAAATGAGAATCTATGCTCGTAATCAAAAGATTACTAGGTAAACTTGTTTTTTATGAATATATTGTGTATAATAAAAATATGAAAGGAGAATTATTATGAGAGCAAAAGTTAAAGTAGTTGAGACTTATCATGTTGATTCTGATAGCGAAGTCAATGCGCTAATAGAAGAAAGCAAAACCGATAGAAGTTTTCAACTAACTGGTCACAAAAGCAAGATCAAGAATATTAAACAAAAGGGCGAAATTGTTGATTCTTATTTTATTGTTGAATTGACTAAAAGTTACGAAGATTAAATATGATTGGCATTTATTCTTTAATTAATCGTAAAAATGGTAAGCGCTATATAGGACAAAGTGTGCAAGTATCTTCACGGATACATTCTCATTTTAGAAATTTAGCTAGAAAAAGTCATCCTAATAAAATCTTACA
>DATESD010000118.1:0-2188 GCA_035270985.1 Bacilli bacterium
TTCTTACAAAGGTTTTGTTTAGTTCCATATTTCAATCTAATTCTTTCATCTAGTAGTTCACGATTAATCTCGTATTTAATTGCCATGTAATATCTCCTTTCTGGTGGCTTATTTCAATTCCACCTTAATTTTATTCTTTAAATAGTTGTATTCAGCATCAGTTAATGTTCTAACTTTGCCATCAGGTTTTCTTAATACATATGTTTGTTTTCCAAATGGTGATACTTCAACTTCGATTCTTGCTTCCATATTATAATTCCTTTCCTATCTACATATTATCAAAAGTGTTTACTAATAGTCAATAGTTTTTATAAATTATTTAATAAAAAGTGTTTACCAAAAAGAAAAGTGGCATAGATTAGGATTTCTATACCACCAAAGACAACATGATAAGCAATCGACAGAATGCATAACTATCATTTTATTGTCTTTTATTATGGGCATCTACTAGCCGAAAAGGAAAAACTTCTAGTAGATATAATTATTATAGCATGACTTTATTTATTCTAACTTATCTTTTATGCGATTAATTAAATTACGATAGGTTGGCTTGTGCTTTTTTGAAAAGCAGAAGTATTTATCAGGTAAGTCATCAACCTTAACATAAATGTCATAGCGATCATTCTTTGTTTCTTCCATGCTTACTATCTCTAATCTTCTTATGCCATTGAATCTAAACTTGTAAACCATTCCTTTTCTAACCAGCTTGTCTTTATGTAATGCTTCATTGTTTGATACTTGTTTGACACCATCAATATAAACATCATAATCATTGTGTGGGCGATATTTTCTATGCTTGTTTTTTACATGAAACAAATATAAACGATATGCACCTAGAAACTCACTTGCTTTATTGCTAGATTTAGTTGTAAATACAAGTTCTTTGGTGTTTCTCTTATAAATATCATAAGTGTTAACTTCCTTTGGTTTGTTTGTTCTAGCAGCGATTGCTTTAATAGGGGAGTAATTTGCCATTTAAACCTTTCCTACCTTCCTTGTTAATGTTTTTGAATTCCTTTTTCTTATCATACATAGGTTTGATTTCCGTTAGTTCTAAATTAAAAGTGTCTTTCCACTTGCTATATTTAGCATATCTTAATCGACACTCGGCATAGACTATCATACCTTTGCTAATATTTTCTTCTACTTTAACTGCGTTCTCTTTGTTGGCATAAATCTTAATTGATTCATTGCCTTGACTAATAAGCAAACTCGTGAATATTGATCCATCGGCTAGTTTCTTTAATTCAATATCAGTCATAACTTCGCCAACGATAATAACTTTAACCATTTCTTTTCATCTCCAATTCTTTTTGTTTTGTTTCTAGTGCTTTAACTGCTCTCTTATAAGCACGATTATATTTTTTTCTATAATTATCTTTTTCAAACGATGGCTTCTTCTTGTATTGACCTGTAATGATATTATCTAAATTATCGTAATAAACAATAAAATGGGTTTCACTACCTACTTTCCTAATAGCAACATAGCCTTTAACTAATAGTTCTTCTACTAATGTTTTAGAATAACTAATACTACAATTAAGTAAGTTGCTAATAAAAGCATAACTAGGGCTAATGTCTTTTTCGGCAAATAGAAACAGTTGATACAACCATAGTGCTAGGGGTGTTAAATCTTTCATCGCAACCATAAGGCTGCCAACTATGTTTAACTTCTTTGTAGGACTAGCCTTGTATAACCTAACCACTTTGTATGTTTGTGGTGGTCTAGCCATTTCTAACTCTCTTTAAACCAATGTGGTCATTGTTCTCGATCATAACTCTATTTTCATACTTTTTAGTGATTTCGAGAGTTTTATATCTTAATATATTATCGTTAGACTTGCTAATACACTCTAATAATCGTTTTAAAGCCCATAGAAGCAATTTTTTAGTCTTTGTCATATAAAGTGTCCTTTCATTTAATTTTGTTTAATCTAGGTGCTTAATTAAACTTCTTTCTCCTTTTGGTTTTTTAACATTGACAACTACACCATATTTACTTGCTATCTTTTTAAACCACCTGCTTCTAGTTCGTTTTATATTCATTCTTCGTGGATACATAGTTACTCAATTCCCCAAAAGAGAATATTGTCAAGCGAGTAAAAAACATAAGCGGGAGTTTCGTTTTCAATAGCGATTAATAATGTCGTGGTGTTGTATTCGACATAATCGACAAAGTGATATACAG
>DATESD010000119.1:0-13123 GCA_035270985.1 Bacilli bacterium
TTTTTCTTTGGAAACAACATCAACATTTTCAATATATTTATCGGTAGATTTTTGTGATTGTTCACTATAGTGCTTCAAATCATCTTCAGAAATTGCTTTATCTTTTTCCATCTTCTTTAAAATATCATTTACTTCGCGGCGAATATTGCGAATAGCAATTTTAGTGTTTTCGCCTAATACTTTAACTTCTTTAGCTAAGTCTTTTCTTCTTTGCTCAGTTAATACTGGAAAAGAAATGCGAATAACGACTCCATCATTTTGCGGAACTAAATTCAAATCTGCCATTTGAATTGCTTTTTCAATATCTTTCAAGGCGCCCTTGTCATAGGGTTTAATAACAATTTGTTGTGCTTCTGGAACCGAAACTGAAGCAATTTGGTGTAGCGGTGTTGACACACCATAATAAACTACATAAACATTATTCAAAACACTTGGATTAGCTCGCCCCGTTCTAATTAAGGCTGATTCTTTTTTTAATGATTCAATGGCTTTAGCCATCTTTTCTTCACCCATACTAATAACTTTTCCTGGCATACTTTTTCTCCTTTTCTATTTATTATCATTACTAATTAAAGTACCAAAGGAGAAATCGGTAGCTGCTTTAGCTATATTCCCCTTTTTATTCATATCAAAAACATAAATATCAATGTTATTTTCCGCGCATAACGTCGATGCCGTCAAATCCATTACTTCTAAATGCTGTTCTAAAACTTCCTCATGAGTTAATTTAGTAAACTTTTTCGCATCACCGTTGTTACGAGGATTTTTATCATAAACCCCGTCAACACCGTTTTTGGCCATCAAGACCATTTTTGCTCCTAATTCAGCCGCTCTTAAAGCCGCTGTTGTATCCGTTGTAAAAAAAGGAATCCCGTTTCCACCACCAAAGATAACAATTATGTCCTTTTCGAGGTGTGATAATGCTTTTCTCCTAATGTAGGGTTCAGCTACTGAAGGAATCGATAATGATGTCATTACTCTTGTGTCGCAGCCAAGTGTTTCAAGAGCACTCTGTAAAGCTAAAGCATTCAAAATTGTCGCTAACATACCCATATAATCCGCACTTGAACGTTCAATTCCACATTCAATTGCATCACGACCGCGCCAAATATTTCCTGCACCGACAACTACTGATAATTCAATATTTCCTAAATCGTGCAAATCTTTAATTTCTTTAGCAATTTCTTTAACCTTAATGTGATTAATTCCTTGAGTTCCTTCACTTCCTAAAGCTTCACCACTAATCTTTAAAACAATCCTTTTTTTCTTCATTTCCTTCACCTTTCAAAAAAAGGCGCGTTATTATCCGCGCCTTTAGGATTTTAGTTGTTAACAGCTGCCATTACTTCAGCTACAAAATCGTCTTTTCTCTTTTCGATTCCTTCCCCAACTTCAAGGCGTAAATAAGTAACAATATTAGATTTATTATCTTTTACATATTGTCCAACTGTGATATCTTGATTTTTAACGAACATTTGATCAACTAAACAAATGCCCTTTAACATCTTTTGTACTTTACCGACAACGATTTTATCAATGATATTTGCTGGTTTACCTTCATTCAACGTCTCTTGCTTTAAAATTTCAGTTTCACTAGCAAGGAAATCCGCATCAACTTTACTTCGATCTAAATATTTTGGTGACATAGCAGCAACATGCATGCATATATCTTTTGCTACTTCAGCATTATCGCCATCTAAAATACTAAGAACGACAATTTTACCACCCATGTGTGAATAAGCACCAAAAATCTGTGTATCTGTTTTTGTAAACACATTCACTCTTCTTAAGGCAATTTTTTCACCAATAGTAACTGTAGCAGTAACAATTAAATCTTTTACTGTTCCTTCAGCTGTCTTTGCTTCTAAAGCTTCCTCATCATTTTTAGCATTGCTATGTAAAATGGCTTCACCAATTTCCTTAACAAAATCTAAAAACTTTTGATTTTTAGCAACAAAATCAGTTTCCGCGTTTACTTCATATACAACGGCTTTATTGCCTTCGATAACATAAGCACAAACGCCTTCGGCCGCAATACGGCTTTCTTTTTTAGCTGCCTTCATGATTCCTTTTTCGCGTAACCACGTAACAGCTTCTTCAACATTGCCTTTAGTCTCAACTAAAGCTTTTTTGCAATCCATCATCCCTGCGCCAGTAATTTCACGCAGTTCTTTTACTAATGATGCACTAATCATATTTTTCTCCTTATTCAGCAGTCTCTACCTTTTTAGGGGCTTCAACAACTGCTTCAGATTTTTTTTCTTTTACAACTTCAATAGTCTCTTTAACTACTACTTTTGGTGTTACAGCAACTGGAGTTGGACTAACACTTGGAGCTACTTTTGGTGTTACAACAACTGGAGTTGGATTTACACTTGCGGTTACTTTAACAGGAGCTACTTCTGGTTTAGCAGCAACTGGAGTCGGTCCTGATCCTACCACTGGTTTAATTGGAGTAGTTGCCGGATTTGCAGCAACATTAGGACGTGGAGTATATGGAGGACGTGGAGTATACGGTGGGCGTGGAGTGTATGGAGGACGCGGAGTATATGCCGGACGACCATCACGATTATCACGAGAACCTCTTTGACCACCACGGCCATCTTTATTATCACGGTATGGACGTCGAGGACGTTCTTCAGGTGTTGGTTCATCAGTGAATTCAATCACGATTGGTGTTCCACCTTGTGCTTCAACAACAGAATTAGCTATTGTTCCAACAATAAGTTTAACTGAACGAATAGCATCGTCATTTGCTGGGATAACAAAATCTACTTCGTCTGGGTCGCAGTTTGTATCAACTAAAGCAAAGACAGGAATTCCTAATTTACGGGCTTCAGCAACAGCATTATGTTCGCTCTTTGGATCAACAACAAACATTGCCGCTGGAAGGCCTTTCATATCTCTAATACCACTAAAATACTTTAGTAGTCTTTCTTTTTCTTTGTTAAGTAAAATAACTTCTTTTTTCGGTAAAACTTCAAAAACTCCTTCTTCTTCCATCTTTTCGATTTCAAAAAGGCGACCAACGCTCTTGCGAATAGTCTTATAGTTTGTTAATGTTCCCCCTAACCAACGTTGATCAACATAATATTGACCACATCTGGTAGCTTGTTCTTTGATAACATCTTGAGTTTGTTTTCTTGTTCCAACAAACAATACTGTTCCATTGTTTTGCACAAGAGTAAATATTTGTTTGTAAGCTTCTTCAATTAATAATACGGTTTTATCTAAATCAATAATATAAATCCCATTACGTTCACCAAAGATATACTCCTTCATTTTAGGGTTCCAACGGCGAGTATTATGACCGAAATGAACGCCTGCTTCTAGCAACTGATTTTTTGTAACAACTGACATTTTTTCTTTCTCCTATTTTTATTTTGTTTGGCCTCCACTATTTTCATCGGATAACCGCGCCATTCATCGAATGCACTCGACGACTTCCTCCAATAGTGTGTGTATTTTTTTATTGCCTTAAATATTATACCATAAACATTTAATATTTGCAAACATTTTTTTGTGCTAAAACGTTGCTTTTTGGGTTGATAGTAATTATGTGTTTATTTCCTCTTTCGCCGCAACATTATCAATTATTAGCGAGGTTTTAAGTAAATTAATTTTTGTAGCCATTTTTATAAAAAAATCTATTAATGGTCCGTAGATGAAAACGGTGATGATCGAAGCAAAGCCGAAAACTCCTCCCAGCAACCATCCAAGCGTGAAAAATATCGCATCGTTAACTATCTTTATATAGGCAAAGCGCCACTTCTTTTTTTCTTTAATTGTTATGAGAATTCCTTCAAATGGCGATAGGCCAACATTAGAATACATGTATAAAGCTATTCCTAGCGTTCCCGTAATAAAGGCGACCGTTAGTGTCGCTGCACTTCCCCAAAAAGTAACAGGTGTTGGAAGGATATTTATTTTTAAAAGCATGTCTACTAGTGGACCTAGCAAAAAAGCAATCGCCAAGGTTCCTAAACCAATTGATTTACGGTTAATAAATAAAACAACTAAAAATGCCACGACATTAGTAATAATAATCGCGACGCCGATTGGCAATTTAATCGTTCTTGCCATGCCTTGATTAAAAACCATTAAAGCATCACTACCATAATTTGCTGAAACAAGCATAGCCCCGCCAAGGGCCATGAAAAAGACACCTATGACTAGGACAATTATATTACGGTAATATTTTTTGATTAATTCTTTAATGTTTATTTTGTTTTTCATTCAGACACCTAGTTCTTTCAAAGGCTTGTATATTCTATCATTTCCAACAAATATTTCCAAGAACTATTTGTTTTTCCCGTTAGTACTACCGACGCCACCTATTCTTTTAGCAACGACTTCTGTTTCATTATCGATCGTTTGATATTTTAAAAATATCCCTTGGACAAAGCGGTCCCCTTTATGTAAGCAAACTTCATTTTCGCTAGTATTTTCAAGAGCAACTAAGATATGCCCTTCGTTTTCAACATTGTTATAATAATCACTATCTATTATTCCCACTTGGTTTTTTAAACGTAGGCCCATTTTAAATCCCAAGCTACTACGAATAACAATCATTAAGAATTCATCACAAGGCAGATAGGCCTTAATCCCTGTCTTAATTACTACGGCTTCGTGAGCTTGTAGTGTTAATTCATAGGGGAGATAAAAATCATATCCGGCAGCATTAGCTGTCTTTCGTGATGGCAACTTGATATCTTGGTATTCTTCGCTTTTTCTACTCTTCAAATACTCTTTTGTTGTTACTATTTCAAAACCTCGCATATTATTTATCCTCTTCATTTTCTTGATCTCTTTTTGCTTTAGGATGATATTTCATATACTCTTCTTTAATTCTTTCAAGTGAGACATGGGTGTAGATTTGCGTCGTTGATAAATTCACATGGCCCAATAACTCTTGGACACTGCGAAGATCAGCACCATTATCTAACAAATGCGTAGCAAATGAGTGCCTAAACATATGGGGGGAAACTTTTAAACTTGTTGCTGTCTTCTCCGCAATATTGTCAAGTACTACCCTGACACCACGGTCGGTAAGTTCACTACCCCGGAAATTCAAAAACAGTTTTTCACTAACTTTACCCTTTTGTCGCGCCATTAACTCGGTTCGCGAGAAAGATAAATATTCTTTAATTGAGGAAATAATGCCTTCGTGAAGAGGGACGTATCGTTCCTTAGAACCTTTGCCCATGATAATTATTGATTTATTAAAAAAGTCAATATCTGAGACTTGCAAGTCACATAACTCACTAACTCTTATTCCTGTTCCGTAAAGTAATTCCAACAAGGCTGTATCGCGTTTACCTATTATCGTTCCATTTTCAATACAGTTAAACATCGCATCTATTTCCTTAGGATATACTTGTTTAGGAAGACTTCGATCTAATTTAGGCGATGATAATTCAAGGAACAAATTTACATCGACAATCTTTTCAGTCACTAGAAATTTATAAAAACTTCGTAAACTTGATAATTTCCGGGCAATTGTCTTTGGACTATATCCTTTTTTTACTAAATGCGATTTATAAAAGCGCGTATGCGATTGCTCGATTAAAAATATATCAGAGAAATCATTTTCTTTTAAAAACCTTCTAAATTCGTTAATATCATTAATATAATTTAATACCGTATATTCAGAATAATTTCTTTCTTGATCAATATAGTCTTTAAACATATATACAGCATCAAGTTCATTCATAGAACTCTCCTCGCAGCTGTGAAATCAAAGCTAGGCTTCGGTCAGCATAAGCCATCTTCCGATTAATTTTTTTCATTCTTCCCTCTAAAGGTTCAAATATTCCATGGTTGACATTCATTGGTTGAAAATTAGCATTCTCAGAACTAATATAATTGCTTAGGGCTCCCAAAGCTGTTTTTTTAGTGAAATCAATAAGCGATTTATTTTCTAATAATCTAATCATATTTAATGCTGCCACCATACCACTTGAAGCACTCTCTAAATATCCTTCTACACCGGTTATTTGTCCGGCAAAAAACAGATCTTCCCTTTGGTTCATTTGGTAATATTTGTTTAATACTTTCGGAGAATTAATAAAGGTGTTTCTATGCATTACGCCATAGCGAACAATTTCGATGTTTTCTAAACCGGGAACAAGTTGCAAAATCCGTTTTTGTTCGCCCCATTTCAAATGTGTTTGAAAACCAACAATATTATATAAAGTTTTGGCGACATTATCTTGTCTTAATTGGACGACAGCATAGGCTTCTTTCAAAGTTACTGGATGCCGTAAACCAACTGGTTTAAAAGGGCCAAAAAGCAAAGTTTTTTCTCCCCGTGATGCCATATCTTCAACTGCCATACAACCTTCAAAAATTTTCAACTCAAAATCTTGGGGGATAACTCTTTCTGCATTAATTAATTCTTTATAAAAAACCATGAATTCTGCTTCTGTCATTGGGCAATTATAATAAGATGCTTCGCCTTTATCATAGCGAGATTTTAAATAAGCAATGTTTTTATTGATTGATTCTTCCGTAACAATTGGTGCCACTGAATCAAAAAAGTACAAATACTCTTCACCAATAACCTCTTGAATGGCGGCGCTTAAACTATCGCTTGTTAGCGGCCCGCTAGCAATAATCGTTGGCCCACTGGGGATTGTTGTAACTTCTTCATTAATAATTTCAATCAAAGGGTGATTAACAATTTTATCAGTTATATACATAGAAAAATTATCACGGTCAACAGCTAAAGCTCCACCCGCTTCAACTTTATTTTGATCAGCGCTCTCCATAATTAACGAGTTAAAACTGCGCATTTCTGATTTTAACAAGCCCACGGCGTTTTCAATTGATGCTGCTCGCAACGAATTACTACAAATTAATTCGCTAAAAAGTGCTGTCTTATGAGCTGGTGTTGTTTTGTTAGGACGCATTTCCCATAACTTTACTTTATATCCATTGGTTGCCAATTGCCATGCAGCTTCGCTACCAGCTAGACCAGCGCCTATGACATTTATCGCATTTATTACTTTCATTCTTTTCACCATTATTTTCTTTATTATAACATAGCAAACCTTTATTTGCACTATTGAAACATTAAATTACCGTTCTTCTTGTTTAAAAAATCCGCCATAATAATAGCAGATTTCATTTTTTAGTCATTTTTAATAATCTTTGATATTCTTCACTTTTAATATATTCTTTTAAGTCTTTATCACTTAAAACATCATCTGTTAACTGGAGATATCCGCTAATAGCATAATATAAACAATTCGTTGTTTCAAGAAAATTTCCGTCTAAGGCATAAATACAACCTAAGTTATACCAACAAAAATAATTTTCTTTGTTTTGGGATATGCCCTGCAAGAAATAAAGTTTTGCTGTTTTATAATCTTTAAAAATATCCTTATAAATTATTCCCAAATTATAATAAGCATTATAATAGCCATCACTTTTGCTAGTTTCTTGCACGTAAAATTTAATGGCCTCTTGGTAATTTTCCATTCTTCCATAAATAACACCCAAATTATAAGCTACCATTTTCATATTTCTGTCTATCTCATATGCTTTTTTAGTGTATTCTAACGCCATGGAGAGATTGTTTTCACCTTCATAAATAGAGCCCAGATTTAGATGAGCCCAAAAGTGATTTTGCTTTAAGGCGATAACCTTCAAGTAAGATGCTTTAGCCCTTTCACAATCGCCGCTTTCTTCATATATTCGGGCAATATCAAAGAAGATATCCGGATTAAACGGATCTAAAGATATCGCAATCAATAAATTTTCAATCGCTTTTTGATAATCTTCCTTTTCTTCATACCATAATCCCAAAGCATAAAATCCCCGTGAATTATTACTATCAGATTTTACAACAGTCGTAAAAAGGGGAAAAGCCAATTCATAATTTTTCATTTCAAGATAAAGGAACCCTAAATCAATTAAATCGTCCGCCTCGGCATCGATATCAAAAGCATCTTGATATTTTTCAATCGCTGAATCTATTTTATTACTCGCAACTAACGATCTTGCTTCCGCAATCAATTCCCTATATTTACTCATAATAAGAAGTAAACCGCTAATACCGAAATCAAATTATTCAAAAAATGAATGCCAATGGGAACAAATATATTTCTCCCAGATTTATAGTAGCTGTATGTAATTACAAACGCTAAAGGTAAATATTGAAAAATGTAAATTAAATTGTCGCCGCTCGACACATGAATTAAAGAGAAAACTAATGTTGAAACAATAATCGCTACAACTGGCGGCATTTTAAACTTTTCTTCAATAGTCCCAAACAATAATTTTCTAAACAAAATTTCTTCAACAAAAGGAGCAAAGATAACAACGCTGATAATCATCGGGATTTTACCCTTACCAAATAAAGCTTGATTAATAATTTCTTGGTTGTCAGCTGTTCCTGTTATCTCCAAAAGTTCATAAATCATGGCCACAACCGCCGTTAAGGTATAACAAGCGATAATACCGATGAGAATATAACTAATATTCTTTTTAAACTCTGTTTTAAATTTCTTCCAGTCTTCTTGGAAATCAGTACGTAACACATAAATGAAAAAACCGATCAGCGGTATATTAAACATCATTTGGACCATTGATAAAATCTCTCCGTAATATGGGTTGTTTTCATCAAAAGCACTGGCTAAAAGGCTGCCATCAACAATAGAAACGGCTTTTAAGGCGCTAAATATATAAATAAATGTTAGCAATAAATATAAAAATAATCCCAAAAATAATGTAATAAAATAAATATCGCCTTTTTGTCTTTTTCTATAATTCATAAAACCACCTAAATACTTTTCCTAATTTATTAATATTATACCACATTTAAATAGTATTCCCAAGTAAGATTAAAAAAAGAAGTGATTAAAACCCACTTCTAGTTTTTAGTATTGCTTCTACTTTTTGGGCAGTACTTACATCATTAATCCCTAGTAAGTAATTGCTATCGGCAACTACAAACGTATCCACTTTATAATCATCACATAGTATTTCAACAATATCGGTTAAATAGTATTCCTTTTTTCGATTATTGTTTTTTACTTTATCTAGAGCGGAAAATAGTAGTTTTATGTCAACACAATAGACACCACTATTTATTTCGTTAATGGCTAAGATCTCTGGAGTAGCATCTAGGGCTTCAACAATTTTTTTAATCTTGCCATCTTCACGATATATTCTACCATAGCCATCAGGTATATCAATTTTGGTCGTTACAATCGTTAAGTCATTCTTATTATCGCTATGATAATTAACTAATTTGGTAATTATATCTTCATTAATTAATGGCATATCACCAGGAAAAATCAAACAAAAGCCTTCTTTTTCCGCCAAGATTGATTTAGTACACATTACAGCATTAGCTGTTCCTAATTGCTGTTCTTGCAATACATACTCAACACTACCATTAAATATTTTTTGAATGTGCTCTTTCTTATGGCCTACGACAACGAGAATCTTATTAATTCCGCTTTTTCGGCAACTATTAACAATATATTCGACCATTGGCGTACCATTAATGGGATAAGCACATTTCGGTAAGTCAGTTTCCATTCTTGTTCCTTTACCAGCAGCCAAGATAATTGCATACTTCATTGTTATTCCACCCCTTTTAAATTATTCCGTTGAAATAATCGCTAATGCATTATCTCGAAATAATTTTTGGCCATGTGCCAGTCCGAATTTTTTTACTACTATGTTATAAGCCTTGTTCATCAAGTTTTGACGATTTTCATGAACATCACTAGCCACAAAATCAACTAATCCTTCTTTGATTAAAGCAAAAACAAACTTTTTTAGTCGCGCGCCTTCTCTACCAACAACGCTTGAAGCATTGATTTGGACTAAAGCACCACCGCTTTTTATTTCTCTTACTTCTTCGATATCAACATAGCTATATCTTTCAATATGAGCTATTATTGGTATATAGCCTTTTAAAGCCACAACATATGCAATTTCGCTAATCTCTGTTTTATCTTTATAAGAAAATTCTAAAAGGACAAATTTACTATTGTTAAGCGTCAAAGCTAAATCACTATTGATGCTATCCATGAACTCTTCAGTCTTCCGCAAATAAATCTCTCGCCCTAAATATAAATTAACTAGCCGATTTTGGGCTGCCTTTTTAATTGCCAGAAAGTTTTCTTTAATATCCGAATTTTTAACTTCAAACATGCTTTTTCGATAATGTGGAGTACATATTATATCCGTTATTCCTTGACTAATAGCCTCATCAATCATTTTCAATGATTGTTCAATAGTTGAACTTCCATCATCTACAAAAGGAATAATATGGCTATGTATATCAATCATAGGCATTACCCCCTTACTTTATTCATCTTTATATTTGTAACCGTAATATTTATATGAAGAATATTCATAATATGAATTCGATCGTTTAGGATCATAAAAAGTGAATGCTGCCCCTATTATGGCAACGTTATTCAGTTTTAATTGATTCACAGCTTCAGCAACTTGTTTTTTCTTCGTCCTACCATAGGCAATTAGGAATAAAACACCATCTGATAACTGGGAAATATGAATATAATCACTTATTAATAACACTGGTGGACAATCAATCAAAACAAAATCAAACTCTTCTCTTAGTTCTTGAAAAAAGTTTTTCATTTTGGCGCTAGTTAAAACAATTGAAGAGTTTTCAATTTCTCCACCACGATTTATTAATGTAACATTTTCATAAGTAGTCTTTTTATATAATTCAGTTTTAGAAATTTTACCGACCATAAAATCACTTATGCCATTAATATTTTCTACTTTAAAAAGGCGATGTAATCGGGCTTTTTTAAAGTCTAAATCTATAACACAAACTTTTTTACCACTTAGCCCTAGGGCAACACCAACATTTGCTAGCGTCGTTGTTTTTGCTTCCTCGCCAATTGATGATTCGATTTGAATAACTTTTCGTGATCCATCAATGCCATAATATAAAATATTATCTTTTAACCGCGTGTAAGATTCTTTTAATGATTCATTTCCTGGTAAGCCAAAAACAATAGCTTCACTACGGTCGACAAATACTGTTTTATTACTTAGTTTTTTCATTTTTTGCTACCTCCGTTTAATTGGATTGTTGGCAATAATGATAATATTTTAATATCAAACATTTGTTCGAATTCTTCTTTAGAAGTAAATGTGTCCTCAACTAAATATTTAATTAAAACGATACCAAACGATACGATTAAACCTAACAGAAAACTAATTGCCAAGACCATTAAGGCCCCTCTAGTTCCCGTTGCTTCTGTAGCATATTCCATGTCTATTAATTTGTTTGCTAGGACACTATATTTATAATCTCCATTTTCCATTTTATTAGCAGCTTCAATTGCTTTATCTAAGATAGTATTTACTAACTTAACAGCTAAATCATGACTGCTTGCCTTCGATTCTATTTTTAGAATTAAAGAATTTGTTGTTACACTTACTTTAATCGAACTAGCAATTTGTTCTTTTGTTAAATCGTAAGCACTTAATTCTGCTTTCGTTAATTCTAAAACTGATTCTGAAACTATAAAATCTTTAAATGTATTAATTAAATAATTTGAATACAAATAATCTTGATACCCATTAGCTGTCGATGAACTACTCTCAGCCATTACTATTGCTGTTGCACTAGAAGAATATGTTGTTTTTCTAATGCCAAAGCCGTAAACTGCACCACATAAAATAAAACAAAAAATGATAATTAATATCATTATTACATTTTTCTTGGCAAGAAAAAATAAATCGCTTAAAGACAATCCTTTTTCTTCAAAGTTGTTATCATTAACCATTTCGCACTCTCCATTGTTTTTAAAAGTCATATTATTATATCACATTGCAATTTTTAAATCTATACAAATACCAATTTTTCAAATTAAAAATTCTTGATCGTAATTTAAATCCTTTAAAGCTCTCTTTATTAACAAACGAATTTCTTTTTCTTGGCTTTCAATTTCCTTAACAAGTTCTATTTGATTTCGCGCCCGCTCCAAATTTTGTTTCTCTCGACTGATTCTAAAGTATAAGTCGCCATCTAAATAGTCATGCAAGAAACGCATTGCTACCTCACAAGTTATTATTAAATACCCCTCATAAAGAGCATCTGTCTCTGCTGGTGTAATTATCCCCTTAACTTCACTTAAGAAGCCTCTAGTGAACGCTTCAATTAAATCCAAACTAATCTTAACCTTATCCAAGTTAACCTCGTCTTCAGCAGCGATTGAAGCGCCGATTCGTAAAGCATCCCCGTAGTCATAAAGAATCGACCCTTTCATAACGGTATCAAGATCAATCAAACAAAGAGCTTTTCCTGTGATATCATCAATTAAAACATTGCTTGATTTTGTATCATTATGAGTTACCCGGTAAGGTATTATTTTACTGTCTAATTTTGAAGTAATGTCTGCAAAAATAGAACTATGACTGTGAATGAATTCAATTTCTTTCTGGCATTCTTTAACGCGATTACACCGATCTATTTTGATTACATCTTGAAACTTACCATATCGATAAAGAGTATCATGGAAATGTCTTATTGTCTCATCTAAAATTCTTGTATGAAAATCATTCAATAAAGACTGAAATTCGCCAACCGCTTTTCCTACCTCATAAAACATCGCTGTGGACTCAACAATTTCATATGACTTTGCGCCACTAATAAATTGCATACATCGCCAATATTTATTCTTATACATTACTAAGTCTTGACCCAAGCGACTTGTAACAATGTTTAAAGTTGCCCGGTTGGGATCTCGGCCTTCATAAATTAATTTCTTTCGAATATGCTCCGTTACTTCTCTAATATTATGCATCATTCCAAAAGGGCTATTAAAGACATGAGAATTAATCTCCTGTAATATATAGTTACATTCGGGCATAACAACCAAATATGTTTGATTTATGTGACCACTTTCAATTTTGTTAATTTCAATTATTTTATTAGAGTTTAAAAACTCTTCAGCAACTTTCCGTAAATCATGAGGCATTTCCTTGTTTTCCATGTTTTTTTCCTCTTTTTCCAAACCCATTATAATAATTTCTATTGTTTTTGTCAATTGAAAAATGTTAATAGGTATTTTATACCGGTTTATTTAATCTTCTTGTTTTTTTTATTATGATATATGAGTAG
>DATESD010000120.1:0-3176 GCA_035270985.1 Bacilli bacterium
GTTGGTGTTCCGGTTCCCATTACTGTTGATTCCCCGCAACAAAATAAATTATCCCATTCGATTCTAGTGTGCAGTCGTTTAAACATATGCTGACCGAGCATTTGTTTCGGCCCCGCAACAGCGCCATTATTTTTCATTGTATAATGTTCAATTGTTCGTGGCGTTGCCACTTCAGCGTAACGAAGTGCTTCTATGAAACCCGGGAATCTCTTTTCTAAAACAGTTAAAAGTCGGTCTTTTTCCTGGAGTTTTTCCTCTAAGTACTCTGTATTTCCTAAATCATCCCAACTTTTAAATGTTGGACCAATAGCGATGACTAGATGTTCATCATCATCACAAAGAGTCTGGTCATCAATACTTAAAATATAAGCCGTAACTTCACTCTCATCAAGCCGTTCCGGATTCCCGACTAACATTTCAATCGGTGCAGTTCCCTCAGGGATAACATTTTTATCAACGGCAGCATATAAAACTACACTGGGATAAGTCGGTTCTTGTTCACTCGCCCAAGCTCGCCGTTTCTCCGTTGAATGCTCGTGAGCAATTAATTTATCATATAAATTCCACACTGTTCCCGAATAAATAATATATTGGGCTTCAATAATAGTTCCATCGTTTAATAACACACCTGAAGGCTTATTGTCAGTAAAAATTATTTCTTTAACTTCTTTCTCAAGAAGCATCTCTCCATCATTTTCTTCGATAACTTTTTCTAGTTTTCCCGGTAAGAAAACCGTTGACCCCGCCGGATAGTAACTTCCGCCAACGTGATTATCAACAAACATCACTGCTGCTAAGACAGCTGGGGCTTCTTCTAAGGTACTATAGCAATAAGTCGAGGTTAGTTTATCAAAAAAATTGAAAATTTCGGGGCTAGAAAAATACTTTTTCAGTAAATTCTTGGCGCTTTTATTTAAATAACCTAAAAAGCGAAGATATGAAAGGGGATGACGAAGCATACTTTTAAAAGCTTCCGCTTTATCAATCTCATCCGCTGTTTGATAGTTTGGCGATTCAACCATCACATGTTGGTAAATCTGCAACATATCATGGTAGAAACGTTTAATTCCTGCTTTTTCATTAGGGAAAACCGCTGACAATTCTTCAACAAATTTCGCAACACTCGGATAAAAGCGAATTCTTTTACCATCAAAATTAACGCAATATAGTAAATCATGTTTAATCATGTCAATTGGTTCTTCGAGACAATTGAAAACAAAGCGGTGAGAATTGAAACCATTCTCGCCAAATCCATAGAGCATTGAAGAACCTTGGTCAAAAGTACGATGGCCTCGTTTAAAAACACCACACGAACCACCAGGGTTATAATTTCTGTCGATAACTGCAACATGCAGCTTACGTTTTGCTAGTAGGCTTCCCGCTGTTAAACCAGCTAGACCGCCACCAATAACAATAACATCGTATTTCATAAACACCCTCCGCTTTTACTTCTATCACAAAATAACTAATAAGTTTATCATTTAATACTAATTCTTTGTCTAGATAATTAAATTTATATTTTCATCTTTGTAAATCGTTTAAAAGCCCTTAATCTATCTTTATTATACCTTTTATTGGCAAGAAAAGAAAGAGCAAATTTCACTTTACAAATAACTTGAGAAAATAAAAACTACCTTTTTTTAGGTAGTTTTTGTTTAGGGGAACCTATAATTAGGCACCACCGGTATTTTTGCTATTTAAAATGGGGCGAACGACGGGTATCGAACCCGCGAATGCCGGAGCCACAATCCAGTGCGTTAACCACTTCGCCACGTCCGCCATAAAAAATGGCAGGGGTAGAAGGATTTGAACCCTCATCGACGGTTTTGGAGACCGCTGTTCTACCGTTGAACTATACCCCTATCATGCCTTAGTATTATACTAAAATTAAACTTCCTTTGCAAGTATTTTCTCAACAATTAAAAGAAAAGAGCATCTTGTCTGATGCTCTAGCGTGTTTTCATTAAGCGTTTAGTTTATTATATAACTTTACACCGTGAGTAGAAACTAAAATATATGCAATCGCGGTAATTAAAACAGCTAATAAACTAACAAATAAATAAGCAAGCAGTTCGCTTTTTAGGACAGCAACGCCTAATAATATTACCCCAACCACCAAAGCCGTGATGACAAAGGAGAAACCGAGCGTTACAAGAACACTTAGCGATTGCTTGATTGCTTTTATTTCTTGATCATAATCAAATCTCGGTAATAATAAATTAGCATATAAACCAAGAAAGCTTATTGAAACAGCAAATAATGACGGAACTAAAATTACCATTAGTGTATTAAAGAAGCTGAATTTTAAGAATATCGCCACAATAATCCCGTCAAGCAAAATAATCGGCAGCGTAATGACGATATTAATTAATACTTTGCCAGTTAGAACTGTTTTCGTCGGAATTGGTGCAGCTTTAATAATCCAAAAGTTCTTCCCTTCTAAAGATAGGGAACAAGATGTTGTACTTGTCATCGAGACCATGAACGTGATGAGACCAATTATAATCAAAGTCAGTAATTCTTGGCTAACCTCAGCATCACCAGTAATTAAAGCTCCCGCTTTTGTAATCAGCATAATTAATAAGACAAGTGACATTAAGGGTCCAACAATAGTATTTAAGACATACATTGGGGTCCCAAAATATTTTTTTATTTCTTTTAAGAAAACCGCTTTTGTTTGCCCTGTAACCTTTGTTTCTTTGAATTTAAAATCTTTTACAACATCACCACTGACGGTTGTTGTATTAGTTTTATGATAGTTATGACTAACTAACCAAATAAATCCAAGGAACGGAATCGTCGATATAAGGACAAATAACAAGAAGTGTATAATGTTGCCACGAATGCCCGAAAAGGCATACGGGGCTAAAAAAGAGGCCTTATTCAGCGTATTAACGAAACTCTCAGTGAAACCCTGCGGATCGGTCTCGATTGCTTGGGCCCCGAAGCTTCCTAAGGTTATGACTATGATAAATACGAATGACATGATAAGGGAAACAAATTTTTTAAACCGACGTTTAATCGGAATTAATCCTAGGAAAAAAGCAATAGTGCCACAGATTGTCACCGGTATTAGGGGGATGAATAATATTGCTATTATTGCTAGCAACCAAAATAAAATACCAGTACTATTAAAAATGGCATAAACAACTAAAGCTGGAACATATGAGTAAAGC
>DATESD010000121.1:0-3812 GCA_035270985.1 Bacilli bacterium
CTATTCATTACTGTTCCTGGGCACATTAGTTTCAAATATAGGAGCTACATTTTATAGTTTTGCTATTAGTTTATACGTTTTGCCGGTTACTAACAATAATGCGGCAATACAAGGATTTTATTTAGGCTTATGTGGGATAGTTTTTTTAGTATTTACGCCAATCGGTGGAGTTATTGCTGATCGCAAGAACAAAGCGAAAATTGTGTATATAACTGATTATATCCGCGGCTTTTTAATTGTTGCTTCGGCGGTAGTTATTTATTTTCTTGAGAAAACTAATAATAACGGTGTTTTAATAGTTATTTTTATCATGGGAGTTCTTTTAAATATAATTTCCGCAATCTTTAATCCCGCCTCGGGAAGTTTAGTTCGCTTTCTGGTGAAAGAAGACCAATTCTTACAAGCCAACGCTTATTTTAATAGTCTTCATAGTTTTCAAGGCATTGTGGGAATGATATTAGCGGGAGTAATGTACTCATTATTTAAGGAAAATATTCATATTTTATTTATAATAATTGGTATTTGTTATATTCTCTCTGGAGTTTCTGAGATGTTCATTCGTTATCAATATGAAAAAAGCGAACAATTATTAACGATTAAGTCAGCAATTAGTGATTTTGCTTCAGGCTTAAAATATTTACGCACAAAAAAAGCAATCTTATCTTTGATAGGTGGTGTTTTGTTTCTGAATTTCTTTATAACACCGTACTTTAATAGTCTGCCTTATTTTGCTTCGGTATATTTAACAGGTAAAGATTATCTGTTTTCTTCCTTTGTCAGTCCCGCAATGTGGGTTTCTATAATTGGAGCAACAATATCAATTGGATCATTGATTATGGGAATTATAATTGGTAGTCGGAAGAAAACATTAAAATATGGTAAAACGATTCGCAATAATTTGATAATATTTAGTTTGATTTATCTAGTTATGGTAGCAGCGTTTTATGTATATGCTGAAAGTGAGCAATTAAAGATCTATTTATCTGTTATTACCATTTGTTCTTTTTTTAGTGGCTTTACACTAGTAAATATTAATGTGCCAATTGGTACAATAATTTATCGTGATATCGATAAAGAGCAGCTAGCTAAAGTTAATAGTTTAATTAGCGTCGGGGCAATGGGACTAACCCCAATTGCTGCATCCCTAGGAGGAGTCATTATTAACAATGTTGGCCTCGGGATCTTGTATATAATTTGTGGGATTGGCTTTTTAATTACAACGATTTTTATCAGTTTAAACAAAAAAACTGTTCAATTATAAAAAGGAGGTAAGCAATGTTTGATAAGTGTGAATATATAATTAGTGCTGTTAGTCGAAAACAGTATCCAAACTATAACAGCCTTCCGGAATTTGTTTTTTTAGGCCGCTCTAATGTCGGTAAAAGTAGTTTTATTAATGCTTTATCAAACCGGAAAATGTTAGCGAGGACTTCCGGAAAACCAGGTAAAACCCAAACGATTAATTTTTTCTTAATAGATGATAAGTTTTATTTTGTTGATGTTCCTGGTTATGGCTATGCTAGTCGCAGCCGTGAGAGCCGTCTAAATTATGGTGGATATATTGAAGAGTATTTAATTGATAATCCTAATTTGAAAATTGTATTTTTATTGATTGATACAAAAGTAGGCCCGACGAATGATGATATCTTGATGATTAATTATCTTCGCCATTTGCAATTAAATATTGTAATAATTGCCACTAAAGCTGACAAAGTCGGAACAACAACGTTACAAAAACAAAAATCAATAATTAGAAAACTGCTTTGCGTTAACGAAGCCGAGATAATTCTAACATCAGCAACTAATAAAATGGGATTAGAAAAAGTAATCCAGTTGCTTGAACCAATGATTAGCAAAGACAATTAAAGTTTATTTAGTTGTTTTTTTTATGCTTACAATAAGCATAAAAATAGTTTATAATAAATTAGAGGTTTTATATGATAGAGAAAAAAATAAAAAGTCGTATTATTTTTCAAGGGAAAGTTATTAAAGTTAAGTGTGATGATGTTGTTTTAGAAAACGGTGTCACAACAAAAAGAGAAATCGTCGAACATATTGGTGGCGCATGTTGCCTTGTGAAGACAAAAAACGAAGAAATTATCTTTGTTAGTCAATACCGCTATTCTTTAGGAATAGACGTTTTGGAATTGCCGGCAGGTAAACTAGAGGTTGGCGAAGATCCGTTAACGACGATTAGGCGCGAACTTGAAGAAGAAGTTGGTGTTGTTGCGGAAGTAGTCACCGAATTAGGTTATATTTTACCAACTCCAGGATATAGTAGCGAAAAAATTTATTTGTATTACGTTGATAGTTACCATAACTGTGACAGTAATTTTGATTTTGATGAGAATTTAACAGTTCGTTATATCCCGATTAAAAAAGTCTACGAAATGGTTGCTAATGGAGAAATAGTTGATGCGAAAACAATTTGTTTATTACTGAAATGCCAAGTTTTTTTGATGTAGGCGTTTTCATGTGTATCTATACAAAAAACAGTTGTCTTTATTATAGAGACAGAGTATAATAGTAACATACTATAAAAAGAGGTGTAAAGATGAAAATTATTGCAAAACATGCTGCGGGAAAAGTTTTAAAAAGTGACGGGTTTCAAATTTCAGCTGATGCTAAATTAGCTAAAAAGCAAGATCCAAATGTTATCGATGGTTCTTTAGGAACGTTCTATTTTGAAGATGGAAGTTTTAAAACATTTAAAATAGTTCATGAAATAATGAATAAACTTACCGACGATGATATTTATTCATATTCAACAAGTGATGGAGGACCGGCTTTTAAAGAAGCTATTCTAGATTGGACTTTTAAACATGTCAGAAAAGAAATCGAAGCGAGTTTATCGGTGGC
Organism: Bacilli bacterium; assembly: GCA_035270985.1. GTDB lineage: Bacteria > Bacillota_I > Bacilli_A > ML615J-28 > CAG-698 > JAAYBG01. The sequence goes on from DATESD010000121.1 coordinate 2,860, forward strand.
AACAATTCCGACTCCTGGTGGAACTGGAGCGCTCACAAGTTCAGTTTTTAATAGTTTAGATCCTGGGGAAACATTATTAATCCCTTCACCATGCTGGGGTCCATATGTGGGGATTGCGACTAATCGTGCCTTTAAAATTGAAAAATACTTTATGTTTGATGGAGACCGTTTTAATATGGCTGGTTTTATTGAAAAAAGTGAGAAGATTATTGCGGTTGAAGGTAAATTAGTTGTCATCATTAATGATCCATGTAATAATCCAACTGGTTATAGTATGACTAATGAAGAACTTGAAGCTGTTATTAGTTATTTAAATAGTAAAAAAGATGTTCCTTGCGTCTTAATTTATGACTGTGCTTATATTGATATGGCTGTTGAAGGTATGAAAGCTACAAGGGAGAAAATGTTAGCATTTACTAAAGCTAATGATAATGTTTTAATTAATATTACGGTTAGCTTTTCAAAAACATTTTTCATTTACGGCCAACGCTTAGGTGGACAAATATTATTATCAAAAAATAAAGAAGCAGTTATAGAACATTATAATGCTGCTAACTATACAGCTCGTAACACTTGGAGCAACTGTAATAAAGGCATGATTCGTGTTTTAGAAGAAATGTCTAAATCACCAGAATTAATCGCTGAATATCAAAAAGAACTAGCTGAAGTTACTAGTCTTTTAGATGCTCGGGCAGTACTATTTAAAAAAGAATCAAAAGCTGTTGGACTTGAGATTTATCCTTATCAAGGGGGATTCTTTATCACTGTTCCTTGCCAAGATAAAATGTTAGTTCTTGAAAAATTGATTGCTGAAGAAAAGATTTATTTGATCCCTTTCGACGACTCAGTAAGAGTGGCTATTTGTTCACTGCCACTTAAAGATGTTAAAGGTTTAGCTGGGAAAATAAAGCGAATAATTGAAAAATATGCTTAAGATATGATCTAGATAAGTC
>DATESD010000122.1:0-2345 GCA_035270985.1 Bacilli bacterium
GCTATTTTTTCTAGATCAAGGTGACGATACTCCAACTCTTTATAAACTTCAACCTTTAAGTCAGGGCCATTATAACTAGGTATTGCTTCAACTTTAATGTTATGTAAAGTCTTTTTTAAGTCAACATTTCGCGAATTGACAAGATGAATTGTCGTCTTTATAAAGAATAGTTCCAGTGAATTGAATTTTACTTTATCAGTTGTGTAGGTAAAAAAAGTCTTGGCAATCTTATCAAGAGCAACAAACGGCTCTATCTCTGCTGTTTTTTCTTTCCAACTTCTTTTTTTAATTCCAGCTACAATTTCATATTCTTCATTCTTTACGAAACCAGCGGCATATACCGCGTCTTTAATTAACGCATCGATTGCTTTAGGACTCATTTTATGACTAATAACAAACGATGATGAGCCCAGATAACTATGGTTTTTTTCACTAAATTTACGATAAATAATTACTTTATATTCAACAGTGTTAGTTATTCTTGTTGTCTCCAAATGTTGTAAAACATAAAAGACTTCACTAGTCTCGCTAGCGCTTTCTTCAATTAGCCAATCTGTTACTTGAGGATTATTTTTTAAACACTTAATAATTTTCTTAATCATCCTATTTTCACCCTAGCTTTCAAATAAGGACCGCCATCACTGACACGAACCCATTCTTTATGGCCTTTACCACAAGAGCCACTACCAATAACTTTAAAATCTTTAGAAACAGCTGTAATCGAATTAAGCAAATCAACGACATAGCCAGTCATTACGACAGGAGAAATAATCTTCCCGCTAAACTTGCCGGCGACAATTTCTCTACCATAATGAGCCGTACATTGAATACCCCAATTTTTCGGGTCTTCCATACCGTTATTAGTTGTTGAAATATAATACCCATACTTAATGCTCTTAATCATATCTTTTAGTTTGGCTTCACCACTCTCAAAAAAAGTGTTAGTCATTCTGGTATATGTTTTCCGTTTATATGATTCCCTACGACCATTACCAGTCGGTTTTGTATTTAATTCTAAGGCGCTTAAAGCATCAGAGATTCCCCGCTTTAAGATTCCGTTCTCGATAATTTGCGTATCTTGGCCCAAAACTCCATCATCATCAAAAAAATATGAAGCCACACTAAATGTTGCATCAGCACCGTCATGCATATTGACTAACGGCGAAGCTACTTGTTTATCCATGTATTCTTTCGCTAGGGCTCTGTCTTTAACAAACATATCCATTTCTACTCCATGCCCAAAAGCTTCATGGGCGATTAAACCACTAATCGATGGATCCGTTATTATATCGTAGATGCCAGGAACCGGTAAGGTAGAATCAAGTAATTCCACCGCTAGTTTTCCGGCTTCGGTAATCACCTTATACAAATTCAACAAATCTTGATGCATGTTATTGCTACCAAAACCATCATATGCATATTTTGTATTGCCTTCACGGCGAACTAGAACAAAGGCTCGCGAATTACTCCACGTATAATATTGTTCTAAATCTTTATGTGGGGAAATAAACATCTTCGATATTTCCACATTCTCAATCGCTGTTCTAACATTGACAACATATTGGATATCACTCATTGCCTCGGACACATAGGCTTTTAAAATGCTAATAATCTCTTCTGTTGTATAACTTTTCCCTTTTGGCTTCCGTCTAAATGTTTTTACTAGCTCTTCTTCAGCTAATAAAGGGACTTTAATATTGTCGCTACTAAATTTTTGGCTAGTAAGCTTTGCAATATCAGCGACAATTTGCGAAATATCTTTTTCAAGAATATCGTTGATTGAATATTCACTATAAATATTTTCATGGTAAACCTTGATTACAAAGCCACATTCAGTAATTGAACTAGGGCCCACAAAAGTAGAACGATTATCCACTGAAATATTTACCCCGCTAACATCAGTCCCTAAGACACTAACGTAATCATACTTTTCCTGAAGAACATCGATTAATTTATAGATAATCTTTTTCTTCGATTTTAAATACTTAGAAAATTTTCCTACCATTTTGCACCTCTTCTTTACGGCCCTAATTATAACATTTATACCTTTCTTATTCAACGAAAAATATATATTAAATGACATATTTTGCCCATCTGTTTTTTTTAAAAAAAAGTTAAAAGAAAAATCTTTTAACTTAATGTCTATTATCTAATTAAACTGTTTAAGAATAAATAACCCCTATTTTTTATCGGTGATACCAAAATAACTAAGAGCATTAAGTATGGGTATTATATTTCAACAACTAATAACGGTATGGAAGACCCGAAAAATTGGGGTATTCAATGTACGGCTCATTATGGTAGAGAAATTGTCGCCGGCAAGTTTAGCGGGAAGATTATTTCTC
>DATESD010000123.1:0-2140 GCA_035270985.1 Bacilli bacterium
AATTCTTTTTTATCAGCATCAATAGCAATTACTTCTGATGAAGTTTTGATATTAATATTATAGTTAGCTTGCATTTTTTGTGGAGTTTGTAATAATAATGATTCTCGGCTTTGAATTACCCCACCAATATAATAAGGTAGGCCACAATTTGCATAAGAGATATAATCTCCTTTTTCTAATACTACTATTTCCATGGCCTCATCGCGGCGACGAAGTCTTGCTGCTGTCGTAGCTCCCCCGGCAGCTCCACCAATAATTACTGTTTTCTTAACCATTTAAATTACCTCCACACTTTACTTTAATATAATATTATTATAACACCTTTTTATTAAAATCGTATGTGATAAAGTCACAAAAAAAATATTTTTTCATAAAAAAAACCCTATATCCGAGAATATAAGGTTTGGCTTATTTATTTTATTTAATAATTTTAATAACGCTACCAGCGCCTACTGTACGTCCACCTTCACGAATTGAGAACTTAGTTCCTAATTCAAGAGCGATTGGATGAATTAAAGTAACCTTTAACTCAGCATTATCGCCTGGCATAATCATTTCTGTGCCTTCTTTAAGTTCAATAACGCCAGTTACGTCTGTCGTACGGAAATAGAATTGCGGACGATAGTTTGAGAAGAATGGAGTATGACGTCCACCCTCTTCTTTACTTAAAACGTAAACTTGAGCTTCAAACTCATGATGAGGAGTAACAGTTTTTGGCTTAGCAACAACTTGTCCACGTTGAACAGTGTCTCTAGTGATACCACGAAGTAATACTCCGATGTTATCTCCAGCTTCAGCGTAATCCAATAGTTTTCTAAACATTTCAACGCCAGTTACTACTGAGTTGATAGTTGGTCTAATACCAATAATTTCAACAGGTTCGCCAACGCGAACTTGTCCACGTTCAACTCGACCAGTTGCAACAGTTCCACGACCAGTAATTGAGAAAACATCCTCTACAGGCAATAAGAAAGGTTTGTCATTTTCACGAACTGGATCCGGAATATATGAATCAACAGCTTCCATTAATTGAATAATAGCTTTTTCAGCTTCAAGATCGCCTTCCATAGCTTTTAATGCTGATCCTCTAATAACCGGAATATCATCACCTGGGAATTCATATTCAGTTAATAAATCACGAATTTCCATTTCAACTAAGTCTAGTAATTCTTCATCGTCAACCATATCGCATTTATTCATGAATACGATAAGACGAGGAACGCCTACTTGACGGCTTAATAAGATATGTTCGCGAGTTTGTGCCATTGGGCCATCAGTTGCCGCAACAACAAGAATAGCGCCATCCATTTGCGCAGCACCTGTGATCATGTTCTTAACATAATCGGCATGTCCTGGGCAGTCAACGTGAGCATAGTGACGGTGTATTGTCTCATACTCTACGTGAGAAGTGTTAATAGTTATTCCCCGAGCTTTTTCTTCTGGAGCTCCATCGATTTGTGAATATGAAAGCACCTTTGATAGTCCTGATTTTGCTAGAACTCGAGTAATAGCTGATGTTAAAGTTGTTTTACCATGGTCAACATGGCCAATGGTACCAATATTTACGTGTGTTTTTGTACGTTCAAATTTAGCTTTTGCCATTTTAAAATTTCCTCCTATTTTTATTTCTTATATATATATTTTATAATATTTGTCTTGTAATTGCAAGCATTATTTACTAGCCATTACGTTTTTTGATTACTTCTTCAGCAATCGATTTCGGGCACTCTTCATAACATGAAAAGCTCATCGTATAACTACCTCTTCCTTGAGTGTTACTTCTAAGAGAGGTTGCATAGCCAAACATGTTGGCTAACGGTACTAAAGCTTTTACTCTTTGGAAACGAGCGTGAGCTTCTTGCGATTCAATTCTTCCGCGTTTACCGATTAATTCGCCAATAACGTTACCTAAGTACTCATCAGCGACTTCTACTTCAACAGACATAATTGGTTCTAACAATATTGGTTGACACTTTTCTTTACTACCTTTAAAGGCATAACTAGCCGCAATCTCAAAGGCAATTTGACTCGAGTCAACATCATGATATGATCCATCAAAAATTGTTGCTTTAACATCAATTGTTGGATAACCTGCTAAGTTACCATTTTGCAAAGAAGATTCTAAGCCTTTATTAACAGA
>DATESD010000124.1:0-6340 GCA_035270985.1 Bacilli bacterium
ATGCTTTAACATTAGCGACGAAGAATTTTCCCGATTTAGATAAAACAATTTACCAAAAAATATATGTTTCTGTCTTAGAAAGATTGATTTATATTTTAATCCAAAAGAAAAATTACCGCCGAGCTTTTATTTATGCCAATGAAAAGCGTCTTTATATCGATATAAATAATTCCGATGAAGTAAATCGTTGGTATCTTGAAAATTCATATATCTATGAAGCTTTAGGAGAAAAGCACAAAGCTTTAAGCAATTTGTTAACTATCCTTAGTAATAATCCTGCTGATAACTTAAAAGTAATAATCCTCGGTAATATTACTAAACTATATATTGACGATGGTGATATGAAAAATGCTTTAAATTATCTGGAAATGACAATGGTCTTATCTAATACATTAAACGATAAAGCGAGTCAAACGTATTGTGATTATTTAAATGCAAAGATTTTAATCTTTGAGAAAAAATATAAATTTGCTGTTAAGTTATTTAAAGATATCTTCAAAAATCTTCGTGATTTAAATGACGAGCAAATTAACTATCTCAATGAATTTTGTGAACTATTATTAATAACGGAAGATTATCATAGTGTTAAAAAATATAGTGACCAATATCAAAAAGCAGTAGAAGTTTCGGCTGATCAATATTTAAAGAAAAATTTCTATAAAAATTACCTTAAAGCTTCGATAATGTTATTACCTGGATATAAAGATGAGATTATAAAGCTCTTAGCTTATACTGACCTAGTCGAAAAAGAAATAATTCGTAATAATGAAGAGAGCATTCTCGAAGCGAATGAAGATGATAAACAACTTGAATTGAATGAAAAGCTCCAAGAAACAATTGCTATTATTGAAAACACAATAAATTTAGTCAATTTAGCTATGGTTAAAGTTGGTGAAAGAGAAAGTTTGCTAGCCTTTTCGAAGAGTTTGGAAAAAATAGTTCCTTTTAATGAAGCTCTATTTATTATCTTTAACCGAGCTAATTTTGAATTACTGCCTGATTTACACGATAGTTTCAGCACTGTTGCAACTTTTAGTTACAAGAAAGACCGCTTATATGAGCGGCAGCTGCCTTATTCATCGCTTGATGGGACTATTATTGAACTATTAGTTACTGGCAATAAAGATGTTATTCTCGATTTTAATGATACTAATATTCCGATTGTTGAACCAATAACGAAAGCAACTTATCTTGATTTAAAAGTAAAGTGGCTCTATGCAACACCCCTTAATTATGATGGAGATTTATACGCTTGTGTCGTCTACACTTCAACAATCACCGATATTACCGCACCAGCGGCTCTTTTAAATTTGAAAATAGCTTCTAAGTTGCTTGAATCAAAATTAATTAACCTTTTTTACCAAGAAAACTTACATGCTCAAAAAGATATCTTAGAAACGGCCATGTCTGGCCTTCAGGAAGGTTTGTTTTATTATGAAACTGCTCGCCAAAGAATGCTATTAAACCCTGAATTAGCTAGCTTTCTCGGGCTTGAAGAAATTACAATTGCTCGTGGAGACTATTTAAAGAAAATAATTGATATCGATAAACACATTCACAACCAAATTATTGCCCAAATAGAGGCTAAAAAGCCCTATAAATTTTCATATAATTTATCCTTAGAAGGAAGAAGAGTTTTAGTCACAGAACATGGCAAACCATATTTCTCGCAAGATGGACTTTTGAAATTTTATATTTGTAGCATTGTTAGAGAGGATTTGAAAAACAATCCGCAAAGTTTAGATTTAAAGGCCTCTCCTAAGCAGCAACAGACGAATGTTTATTTTACTAAAACCGAATTAATTGACAGAATGACTTTAGAGCAAAAACTTATAAATGAGCCTAATTATCATTTAACAATCATCGGAATTAAACTTAGTTCACCAATCTTTTTAAATGGCAATTTACTTGATGATGTAGTAAAAATGATCAGTAGCATTACCAATGAAGAAGTTTATTTTTTGGATAAGACAAAACTTGTAATTCCCTCTAAAAATTATGATAGTCGTGTTATTGATCGTTGGCTGCGAGAAATAAGAAGTGAACTCTACGCCAAAGAAAGCACTTACAATATCAATCTCGACCCCTTCGTCTTGGCCATAAAATACCCTAAAGATTTTACTATTTTTGCCGATATAATTGACATAATCAGTTTTATGCTTAAATACAAATATCCTTGTCTTGATGATCTAACCTATAAAGAATATTTATCTTTTAAAACATTAAATAATTGTATCGTTGCCGAAATTGTAAAAAATGATCTCGAGATTTTATATTCGCCTTTATACATGCAAACAGCTAAAGTTGGCTACGAAATCAAGGCTAATATTGGCGGTATTTCACCGAAAAAAGATTTCCGGCAATTTATTAGCACTGCTAATATTGTTGCTTTCGATAAACTTATTTTCGATAAGATATGGCAAAATAATGATTCGCTAGTAAAGTTTATGAGAATTAATGTTAATACTTTACGCGAATTAATTAAAACAAAGTATTTTGATGCAAAAGATTTTTCCGTAAAACCATATCTACTCGTTGAGGGAAATAGTTATGATTTACTGGCTAATTTAAAATACTTAAAGCAATTAGACTACCGGATTTATTTAGACTATCAGGCGCTAAAAGGTTTAACTATCGCGGCCTTATATAATCTTGATATTGCCGGGTTATTGATTAATAGTGATTTAAACGAAGATGAAAGGTCACAAGTAATCTCACTTTCTCTTAACCAAAAATGGCAATTAATCACTAAGCAAATTTGGGAAGATTATTTAAATAGTCTTTACCCTACTAATGAACTTATCTCAGAAAAAGAATTGGAAAAAGATGACAATTAAACTTTTATTGACGATATAACAGCAACTATCCTTACAAATAATCATTGAAGAATAAGCAAAATAGTGTTATAATATAGACAATTGAAATTTTAAGCCTCTACGTAAAGGAGCATAATTAACTATGGTTGTAATTAATTTTTTAAAGTCACTGGTAATGCCATCCCGAATGGCTAAATATCGCTATATTTCGGTTTTAATCTCCGTTTGTATCTTTATTTTAGCTTCATATTTGCTGGCTATTCCCGCTAAAACTTATATTACAAAGAATATTGACACAATGGTAACGGAAAGTAATTATTTATCGTTACAATCAATTGAAAAAATGCCTTATGAACCAGCAGTTAACGCTGTCATAAGTGAAATTCAAAGCAAAGAATGCCATGCTGATTTTAACGATGACGGTGTGATTATTCTTACTTGTGATAATTTAGCCATTGATGATAAGGGAAAATCATTTTATGAAAATGACATTGTCTACATTAATGATAATTCTATTACCATCAACATTCATGTTGTTATCGATTTGTTTGTTACTAGTACCGATGAAGCGAATTATAACCCAACAAAAGAATTTGTTTATAGTGAAGAAAAATTTCCTAATATTGAAACAAATGAATACTACTTACTAATATTATGGCCGGGAGCGCTTTATTATCAAGCACACCCGCAAGGGGTTACAAAAGCTAATATAACCCATGGCGAAACGGTCTTAAGAGAAAGTTACAGTAATGCTAGTTTTAATGATATCGGCTTTAACACTATTCATTTTGAAAATGCTGGTGACAAGGCCGGAGATTATTTAGTCCAACAAATAAAAGTTGGCTATATTCCTAGTTATACTAACAGTTACTCGCTACTTACTTTCTTTTTCTGTGTTATTTTCCCTTTACTATTAGTTTTCTTATTTTGGATTTTCTTTAGAAAAACCGGAAGACTCAAAACTTTTAAGGAATACTATAACATTGCCGCTCTAGCAAGTATTATTCCCACAATAGTTACGTTTATTGCTATTTGGTTTGCACCAGGAATTATTAGCAATTTATACTTATTTGGCTTTTCTGCTTATTATTTGTTTGTTTTATATCGAATAAATAATAGCGCTAATTTCGCTTAAAAAAATAATCCCATTTTCAATGGGGTTTTTGTTTTTTGAAAAATAATAATATGTCTTTAAAAACACTTTAAAATATGGTAAAATATGATAGTGGTGATCCTAATGAAAAGAACTCTAAGTCGCGTTAAAGCGATGTTTAAATTATATAATTATGACTTAACAAAAGAACTGTTGAGTGATGATTATTTAGATAAGATTTTAATTGAAGAAGAACTAAGTTGTGACAATGACTTTTATATGCAAATTGTTAATGGTGTCTTAGATAATCTTAGTAAAATTGATCGTGTAATTGCGATATCTTTAAAGAATTATACCCTCGATCGTCTATCATACGTTGACCGTAATTTGATTAGAATTGCTGCTTATGAAATGATGTTTACTGATACGCCAAAGAACATTATTATTAATGAGATTTTAGATATTTCTCATGAATATAGTGAGATTGAAGGTTTAGAAACATCGAAGTTTAATAATGCCCTATTAGACAATATTGCTAAGAGGTTGGGCAATGGAAAGCAATAATAAATACTTAACGGTCAGCGCGTTAAATAAATATATTGCTTATAAAATAGATAATGATCCTAATTTAAACTTTGTTTATCTCCAAGGTGAATTATCCAATGTTCGCTTTTCCGGACAGCATTTATACTTCGTTTTGAAAGATTCCGAAGCCGAAATAAGTGGAATTATGTTTTCCGCTTCGGCTGGTAAACTTAACTTTATGCCGAAAGAAGGTACTAAGGTTTTAGTTAGTGGGAAGATAAATGTTTATCAAAAAAAGGGATCATACAATATTGTAGTAATCACTATGAGTGAATATGGTTTAGGGGCTCTATACCAAGATTTCCTTTTTCTGAAAGAAAAGTTAGCCAAAGAAGGGTTATTTGACCCAAAATATAAAAAACCAATTCCGGAATATGCCGAGAAAATTGGGGTTATCTCCTCAGCAACAGCAGATGCCTTTGAAGACATTAAATCAACGATTGCGCAACGCTTTCCTCTTGCCCAAATATATTTATACCCGTCTTTAGTTCAAGGAGTCAGCGCTCCTAAATCACTTATCGAAGCCATAGAGCAAGCAAATAAAGAAAACATTGTTGAGGTTATTATTATCGCCCGCGGCGGTGGAAGTATTGAAGATTTATCTTGTTTTAATGACGAAGCCTTAGCACGAAAAATTTTTAGTAGTGATATTCCGATAGTTAGTGGTGTCGGTCATGAAACTGACTTTACCATTTGTGATTTTGTCGCTGATGAACGAGCATTAACGCCAACTGCAGCTGCAGTTAGGGTTACTAAAGATAAAACTTTAATCTTACAAGAAATTTTAGGCAATGAATTACGGTTATCTAATGCAATTAAACGCACTTTGGAAAATAAATTTTATGAGTACGAAGCCCTGGCAAAAAATCATCATTTTGCTAATTTTCCCTTAACAATTGATAAACAAATAAGGGCTCTTGATGAATTAATTTATAAATTAAATACTAATTCACCGCTAGCAATAATTGATCGGCATATCGTGCGCGTTAATGATTTGCAGTTCCGGTTACAGCTACTTGGTTTAGACAAAAAAATTGAAAATAATTACCAAGAAATTGTCCGTCAAAGTAATTTACTAACTTCGTTAGTTCTTGATAAAATAAATATTGGCGAACAAAAAATCAATAATTTAATTGATAAATTAATATTATTAAATCCCCTACTAATTATGAAAAAAGGTTACACCTTAACTTATCAAAACGATAAGTTACTAGCCTCTGTTACACAAATTAATATTAAACAAAAGCTAACTATTCATTTTTATGATGGAGTTGTTGAAGCGCAAATAATTGAACTAAAGGAGGAAACAAATGGAAAAGTTTGAAGATTTACTTAATGAACTAAACGCCGTCGTAAAGGATTTGGAAAGTGGAACATTGAGTCTCGAAGATTCAATTAAAAAATACGAGAAAGGTATTGAGTTAAGCAAGAAGTGCAAAGATAAATTGTTAGCTGCTAAAGAAGTAGTAATTTCTCAAACAGCAAACAAAGAGGGAAAATAATGGAAAATTTTCAAAAAGTATTAGTGGTGCTTAATCAGATTGCTAATATTCTTTTGGTAATTTGTTTAATATGCATATCACCAGTAATTATGGCGTTTTGTATAATAATCTCTTTAGCTACCAAAAAATGAATAAGGATTATTTATGATAAATATAGAAGAAATCAAATCTCCTGAATTTTTAAAAAGTCTATCGCTTACTGAACTAGAAGCCTTAGCTTCACAAATTCGGGATTACATCTTAACAAACGTAAGTCATACAGGAGGGCATTTGTCTTCCAATTTAGGCGTTGTTGAGTTAACGATAGCTTTACACTATGTCTTTAATAGTCCTCATGATAAATT
>DATESD010000125.1:0-21342 GCA_035270985.1 Bacilli bacterium
ATCATGATTTACTAGAAGACATTAATGATTATAAAAAAGAACACTTTCTTAATTTGAAAATGGCTTCTTATGCTTTTTGCAATGAAAAGACATATCAAGAACTAGAAGACTATACAAAGTACGTCAACAATGAAATTAGTAAATACAGTAGTTTGCAAGATGCTTATGATTATGTTTGTTATAACTCAGGCGAATTAATTACCGAAACAATTACGGCGCTAGTCGCATACATGAAAACAGGTCTCACAAAAAATTATGTTGCTAGTTTTAAAACAGATTATTTTCTCGAAAATGAAATAATTATGTATTATGATTATCCAAAATGGATCGGACTATTTTCAAAAATAAACTACGTTGTAAAAAAGTGTGATAAAGCTGTTTTTGCGGACAAGAATTTTATTACTGCTTATCAAGAACTAGAACAAAAATATATAATCGTTTTAATATATAATGAATATCAAACAATGAGGAAAAATTAATGAAGGGCGATTTCCATATCCATACGCGTTTTTCTGATGGTGCCCTAACAGTCGAAGAAGTCCTTGCAGAAGCAAGTAAAAGCTTAGATGTTATTAGTATAACTGATCATGATACCCTAGCGGGAGTTAAAATTGCGGATAGCCTAGCATCTAACTATAAGATAAAGGTTATCTTAGGCGTTGAATTATCAACAGAGCATAATCAAGAATCAGTTCATATTCTTGGATATTTTAAAGATCTTGCTCACGCATCAGTTGTTGAAAAAGCATTAGAACGGCAACAACAACATCGGGTAAAGCGTTGCCAGGAAACGTTAGTCCTTTTAAAAAAGTATTTTCAAATTGATTTAGACATTACACCACTCTTAAAGCTAAATAGTATTACTCGTGGTAGTATTGCTAATGAAATAATAGCTCAAGGGTATCCCTACACTAAAGAGCAAATATTTGCGAAGATGTTAGGAGATGACTGTGTGGCCTATCTCCCGAGTACTAAAACCACGACCGCCGAAGGGATTGCCCTATTACGCCAAGCGGAAGCGACGATTATTTTAGCGCATCCGATTCTCCTGAAAAAGAATAGTTTTCGGGAAATTGTTGCCTTAGGTTTAGACGGAATCGAAGCAATATACCCAATAAACACCCCCAATGATACTAAACGCTTTAAAAAATTTGCTCGTAACAATGATTTAGTATATACAGCAGGCAGTGATTTCCACGCTTATAACGATTATAAACATGGAAATATTGGTAGTCGTTACCTTGAAGGTGAAGAATTAGAATTATTTATCAAGAAAGTAATGGAATGAAATCATGAATGTTAGAAAAATAGCTTTAGAAGCCATTGATAAAATAATAAACAAAAAAGCGTTTTCCAATATTGTGGTTAACGAATTTTTGAATAAATTTGAGTTGTCCAGTGAAGATAAAGCTTTATTTACTAACCTAGTTTACGGAACGATTCAGAATTTAATGACAATTGATTTTTATATAGAACCATATATTCTACGAAAAAAGCCCAAGCCATGGGTTAAAAACCTCCTTTACATGAGCATTTACCAACTAGTTTATCTTGATATTCCTAGTTATGCTGTTGTTAATGAATCTGTCGATCTTGCTAATGTTAAAGATAAGGCCATCGGCTCGTTTGTTAATGCTGTCTTACGCAATTTTTTACGCAATCCGCTTCGGAGCCTAGATGGCTATGACGATCTACAGCGTCTGAGCATTAAGTATTCGCACCCACTGTGGTTAGTTGCTTATTTACTGAAAGATTACCGGATGGAAGAGTTAGAGAAGATCTTGCAAGAAAACTCGGGTGTTAAAAAAGATGCCATTCGTATTAATACACTAAAAACAACTAAAGCCGAAGTTATTGATAAGTTATTAGCTGAAAAAATTAAATATACGGAGACACCATTAGTAAAAGATGGTTTGATTATTCACCAAGCGATAGTAAATAACAATTTATTTACAACTGGTGCGATAACGATGCAAGATATATCAAGCCAAATGGTTAGTGAAATGGCGGCTCCGGCGCCTAATAGTATAATTCTTGATTTGTGCGCCGCTCCAGGCGGTAAATCTGCCCATTTATCAGCGATAATGGGCAATACAGGAACAATTTTTGCTTGCGATGTCTATCCTCATAAAATTAAATTAATGGAAAAAACTTTTGCTAGATTAGGAGTTAATAACGTTAAGACGCAGCTAATCGATGCCCGAAATATTGCCAATAAAGTTAAAGAAGAATCATTTGATTATTTAATTGCTGATGTACCTTGTAGTGGGCTCGGAGTTTTAAGTCATAAAGTTGATTTAAAGTATAAAATTACGATTAAAGCCATTGAAGAAGTTGAGTATTTACAAGAAGAAATTTTAGAAAAGTCATATAAATTACTGAAACGGAATGGTTTTTTAGTTTATAGCACTTGCACGATTAATAAAGATGAAAACGAAAAACAAATAGCAAAGTTTTTGCGTCGCCATCCCGATTTTGAAAAAGTTGAAGAGAAAATTATCCTTCCTTTCGAACATCAAACCGATGGCTTTTATATTTGCAAACTAAGGAGAAAATAAAAATAATGATACCTAAAGGAATTTACAACTATTCGCGCGAGCGCTTAGAAAAATATTTTATTGATAACGGCCAAGCTAAATTTAGAGCTGTTCAGATTTTCGAAGCCCTATATCGGGCGCGAGTATCGGCATTCTCCCAAATTACGAATATTAAACAAGATGTTATTACCCAATTAGACAATGATTTTGATTTTGGGAAGTTGGAAATCGTGACGAAGAATGTCGCTAGTGATGGCACAACTAAATTTTTGTTTCGTCTGGAAGATAAGTCACTAATTGAAACGGTTTTAATGATCCATGAATATGGGTATAGCGTTTGTGTTACTTCCCAAGTTGGCTGTAATATGGGCTGTACTTTTTGTGCTAGTGGGACAACAAAAAGAATTCGCAATTTAACTCCCGAAGAAATGGTCTTACAAGTTCTTACCATCGATAACTATCTAAGCTTAGAAGAAAAAAGAGTAAGCCATGTTGTTGTTATGGGAATCGGTGAACCGTTTGATAATTATGATAATGTAATTGAATTTATCAAGATAATTAATGATGCTAAAGGCTTAGAAATTGGTGCTCGCCATATCACCGTCTCAACATGTGGAATTGTTCCCCAAATTTATGATTTTACAGAGTTAAACTTGCAAGTGAATTTGGCTATTAGCCTGCATTTTGCTAATAATGCTAAACGCAGTCAATATATGCCGATTAACAAAAAATATAGTTTAGAATTATTAATCGAAGCTTTAAAAGCCTATTATGAAAAAACAAATCGTCGGATAACTTTTGAATATATTTTATTAAAAGGCATTAATGATTCTTTAACTGACGCAAAAGAACTAGTTAACCTTGTTCGAGGCTTAAATTGTTATATCAATTTAATTCAATATAATGAAACAGGCAGTCAATTCCAACGCTCGGATGATAAAACAATAGCTCGTTTTTTTGATTATCTTTTGAAAAATAGAATCACTGCGATTATTCGGAAAGAACATGGTAACGATATTGATGCTGCTTGCGGGCAATTACGCGTGCAAATGATGAAGGAGCAAGAATGAGTCAAGGACTGATCATCAAGGCAATAAGCGGTGAATATACTGTTTTCCTTAAAAATAATCAAACAATTGTTTGTAAACCCCGGGGAGTGTTTCGCCATCGCGAAGAAAGTCCCCAAGTTGGTGATATTGTTGATATAAATGAAAAAGAGAAAATAATTACTAATATCCTGCCGCGAAAAAATAGTTTAGTAAGACCAAATATTGCGAATGTTGATAAAATATTTTTAGTTTTTTCGGTTGTAGAACCTGAGTTAAACTTAAACCTTCTTGATCGCTTAATTTCGATTATCGAATACCAAGATATCGAAACTATTCTTATCTTTACAAAACTGGATTTATTACCAAATAAAACAGACTTTACCCAAATTAGTGCCTATTATCAAAACTTAGGCTATCGAATTTATAATAATAATGAAACTAATTTTATTGAAAATATTAAAGCTGAGGTTAATGAATATATCTGTGTTGTCGCCGGCCAAAGTGGTGTTGGCAAAAGTACGATGCTTAATTTAATTGATCCGCAATTGAAAATTAAGACAGCTAGTATATCTTTTGCGCTAAATCGAGGCAAGCATACGACGAGACATGTTGAATTGATTAGAATTGGCGATGGTTGGTTAGCTGATACTCCAGGGTTTGGGATTGCTGACTTTGAAGAAATCGATTTATTAACATTGAGTCAAACTTTTCGCGAGTTTTACCAAGCCAGTTCCTTATGTAAATTTTCTAAATGTACCCATATTGATGAACCAGGCTGTGAAATTAAACGTCTATTAGGAATGAAAAAAATTTTAGATTCCCGTTATCAAAATTATTTGCAGTTTGCCAGTGAAATTAAAGAAACAAAGAAAAATAAATATTAAAAAGGAGACTTTAAAATGATAGTTGCACCTTCAATTTTATCAGCTGATTTTTCTAAACTACTAGAAGAAGTAAAAGAAGTTCGTGAACTGGGCGCTAAATTTCTTCATATTGATGTTATGGACGGTCATTTTGTTCCGAATATTTCCCTAGGTCCGGTTGTTTATAAAGATTTAAAGGGGAAAGTAGATATTATTTTTGATGTTCATTTGATGATTACCGACCCTTTAAAGTATGCCAAAGACTTTGTTGTTGCCGGAGCTGACTATATTACCTTTCATTATGAAGTTGTTGAAAATGCCATCTTTGTAATTGAAGAAATTAAGAAGCTAGGAGTAAAAGTGGGAATTTCGTTAAAACCAGATACTGCGGTTGAGGTTTTAAACAATATTTTACCTTATGTTGATTTAGTGCTTATTATGAGTGTTGAACCTGGCTTTGGCGGGCAAAAATTCATGACAATTTCCTTAGATAAGATAGCTTACTTAGCCGCGCAAAAGCAAAAAAATGATTATCATTATTTAATCCAAGTTGACGGTGGTATTAATAAAGAAACAGCCTTGTTAGCTAAACGTGCTGGTTGTGAAGTAGTTGTGGCGGGGACATATATTTTCCATAGTGCCAATCGCCAAGCAGCAATCATCAGCCTTCTTGCCTTATGATCGCAAAAATCGTTTGTGCGGGGGTCAATAGTTTTAAAGATATCTATCGTCATGAGGATGATGAATTTATAGTTGCAGTTGATGGGGGAATTGTCGTCACTGCCACGCAAAATTTAATCGCTAATATTGCTATTGGTGACTTTGATTCTGTAGATATTGATCGTTTCAGTTCTGCTTATGAGAAAAAGATTACTTTTCCCCAAGAAAAAAATGCCAGTGATTTAGAACTGGCAATTGAATATATTGCAGAGATGAATTTTTCCCGAATCGAAATTTATAATGGTAGTGGTAATCGACTTGATCATTTTATGGCTATTATCCGCGTTATGGTAAAATACAGCGATTTGAATATTCATTTGCTGGATAATAGTAATGATATTTTTATCATTACTAAGAGTTTGGGCTTGATCAAAGATAAATACAAGTATATTTCTTTTTTCGCGATTGAAGATAATACGAATATCACTTTGAAAGGTTTTAAATACGATTTAGATAACTATTGTTTAGATGTTGATGATAGTATTTGCCTAAGTAATGAAATTATTGAAAGAGGACAAATAATGGTTAGCAAAAAAGTTATTGCCATTAAAGCACTAGACAAATAAAAAAAGGCTTAGTCGCCTTTTTTTATTTTTTATGCACGTTCTACAAGTCCTGCTCTAAGAGCACGAGTTGATACATATACACGTTTAACTTTTCCATCTACATCTTTGATTCTAACTTTTTGTAAGTTAGCCTTCCATTTTCTCCTAGTAGCACTAAGTGAGTGCGGACGGTTGTTGCCTGAAACTGTTCCTATGCCAGTTACATAACATTTGCGAGCCATATTGACACCTCCTAAAATTGAACCTATTCTTTTTAACCTTATTTATTATAGCATAGCAAAGGCATTAAATCAAGGGAAATCAACAATATTTATTTAGCTATTTTTTTGCTTATTTTCTGCTGATTGTAAAAAATTACATCAAACTCAAGAGAAAAACGCATTCTTTGACAATCAAATTATCTTGATTAAGGGCATTATTTATGGTATACTACATAAGTAGTATTTTTTTGAAGAAAGCTGATAATTAAGCAATATATATAAAAATGGAGGCATTTTAATGCAAGTTAAGAAACTCGACGGAACTATTTTTAAAACTCTCGTTTTAAATGGTGCCGAAAATCTGAAGAAGCATTATCAAAGAATTGATTCTCTTAATGTATTTCCTGTCCCTGATGGTGATACGGGAACTAATATGAAAATGACAATTGAAGGTGGAGTTAATGAAATATATAACTCTCACGAAACTAGCATATATGAAATTTCTAAGAAACTATCTCGCGGCATGCTTATGGGTGCACGGGGAAATTCAGGAGTAATTTTATCGCAATTATTCCGCGGATTAAACAAAGGTTTTGAGGGATTTGAACAAGTGGATGCTATTCGATTGGCGCAAGCTTTTGATAGTGGTGTAAAGCAGGCTTATAAAGCCGTTATGAAACCCGTAGAGGGGACTATTTTAACAGTTGCTCGAGAAGCAAGCGAAAAGATGTTAGCAATTTCATCGTCAAGAATGACAATTAATGAATTTTTTAAGGAGTATATCACTGAGGCCAAAGCTTCTTTAGAGCGAACTCCAGATTTGTTACCGGTCTTAAAAGAATCGGGCGTTGTTGATAGTGGGGGAGCTGGCTATTTAGTAATTATTGAAGGTATGGCGAGCGCTTTAGAAGGTAATTTTATCGCCAAAGAATCAATTGAGACAACATATGTTGCTACGCACTTACCAAAAACTTCCCCTGAAGAAGTAGAGTTTGGGTACTGTACGGAGTTTATTTTGCGATTAAGCGCCGAATATGTTGCTGATGAATTTGATGAAAAAATAATTTTTGAAAAAATAAATCCATTAGGCGATTCTATCGCCTTAGTTAAGGATGAGGATCTTGTAAAAGTTCATATCCATACGCTAAAACCAGGCGATATTATCAATATCGGCCAAATGTTTGGGGAATTTATTCATCTTAAAATTGAAAATATGACAATCCAACATCATGAAAACGAGGAAATCAATCATGTTCCTGTGGGAGAATGTGCCTGTGGTGAAGAACATCATCCTAAAGTTGTTAAACCTGATGTTCGCAAGAAATATGCGATTGTGGCCGTTGCAAGTGGCGAGGGACTAATAAAAACATTTAAAGAATTGGGTGCTGATTATGTAGTTTCGGGCGGTCAAAGCATGAATCCTTCTACGGAAGATTTTATTCGCGGCTTTGATACTTTAAATGCAGAAAACATCTTTGTTTTCCCGAATAATAAAAATATTATTTTGGCAGCTGCTCAATCGGCGAAGATTTATACGGAAAGCAATATTCATGTTGTGGAAACCAAGACGCTTGCTCAAGGTTTTTCAGCCTTAACTATGATCGATTTAAGCGGAGAGGTCAATGAAATTATTGCCGATTTGCACAAGGTTATTGCCAATGTTACGACAGGATTAATCACTTATTCGATTAGAGATACTGTTTTAGAAGGCCTTGACATCCATAAAGATGATTTTATTGGTATCTGTAATAACAAAATAGTTACTGTACATAAAAGACGCACGGAAGCTACAAGAGATTTACTGAAAAATGCCATTAATGATGACAAAGAAATAATTACTATTATTTATGGAAGCGATGTTACTGAACGAGAAGTAAATGAGTTAGTTAGATATATTGAAAAGAATTATAGCAATCTTGAGGTAGATGTAATTGAAGGAAATCAAGAAGTCTATAGTTATATTCTAGCAATAGAGTAGAATGAGGGCTTAAGGGCCCTTTTTTCTTATAGTAAAGAAATGGTGAAATTATGAGAGAGATTTTATTAAGCGAATTAACATATATAACTCCCAAACAAGTTTTGTTTTTGAAGAAAAACAACATAAATACTGTGGAGGACTTATTGTTTAATTATCCTACTAAATTTGAAGACTATACAATTAAATCTTTTAAAGATATTGTTCCGGAAACGACAGTAACTATTGCTGGTGTTGTGCAAACTAAAGCAACAGTTACAAATGTAAAGACCAAGCTTTCAGTGATGAATTTCTATCTTGATGCTGAAGGGAGAAAAGTAAGAGCAAGTATCTTTAATCGCCACTTTCTTAAATCAAAGATAAATTATGGCACATATGTCCGCTTGACAGGTAAGTTTAATGAAAATATGCGTAATTTTACCGCCGCAGAAATCCATTTTAATGAATTTAGTAGCGCGGTAAATCCGATCTTTAATATCAAGGGGATCAGCGATGAGAAAATGTTGGAGCTTAAGGCAAAAGTTTATGATGATTATTTTGAGGAAATAGTTGAAGATTTACCGGCTGATATTAGAATAGAAAATAATTTAATAGGTCTCCAAAGGGCGATTAAATACATTAATATCCCTGAAGAAATCGAAGAAGTTCAATTAGCAATCAACCGCATAAAATTTGAAGAACTATTTTTATACCAATTAAAAATTAAATATATGCTTTATATGCGTAAACATTTTCCCCAGGGAATATCGGTTATTTTTGATCAAGAACGGATTAATAACTTTATTAAAAAATTGCCTTATGAATTAACTGTTGACCAAAAGCAATCGCTTGAAGAAATTTTAGGGGATATGCGCGCCCCTTATAAAATGAATCGCCTCTTGCAAGGCGAAGTCGGTAGTGGTAAGACTATTATCGCGGCAATTGCTTTACTAGCTGTTATTAGTGCTGGTTATCAAGGAGCAATTATGGTTCCTACGGAAGTACTAGCTAATCAACATTATAATACTTTCCAGGAATTATTCGTAAATGAAGGGATAAATGTCGTTATGTTATCCTCATCGGTAAATAGTAAAGATAAAAAAGTTATCCTCACAGATTTACTTAATAAAAAAGTCGATATTATTATTGGAACTCATTCATTATTTCAAAAAGATGTTATTTTTAATTCTTTAGGTTTAGTTGTTACTGATGAAGAGCATCGCTTTGGCGTTCGCCAAAGAGTATCAATCGTTGGTAAAGGACATTTAATTGACCATTTGAAGATGAGTGCAACGCCAATTCCCCGAACATTAGCAATTAGTGTTTTAGGAGAGTCAGATATTTCAGTTATCAAGACTTTGCCGGGCAATAAAAAAGAAGCGATTACGCGCTATGTTCATTATGAAGACCGGGCAGTTGTCATGGAACATATGAAACAAGAGCTATTAGCCGGTCATCAAATATATGTTGTGGCCCCGATGATTGAAGAATCAGAAGTGATTGATTTACAGAATGCTACGGAAATATATAATAATATGGTAGATTACTTTGCTGGTGTTTGCCAAGTTGGCCTAATTCATAGTCGGTTAAAAGCAGCCGAAAAAGAACAAGTTATGGCTGATTTTTCGGCTAACAAAACCCAAATACTCGTTTCAACAAGCGTTATAGAGGTTGGTGTTAATGTTATTAACGCCACGACGATGGTTATTCTTGATGCTGATCGCTTTGGAATCGCCCAACTTCACCAAATGCGGGGACGTGTTAGAAGAAGTGATGAACAAGCATACTGTTTCTTAGTTAGTAACACAAAAGCCCAAACCGCTATCGACCGCGTAAAATTGGTTGAAGGAAATAGCGATGGCTTTATCCTTGCGGAAGAAGATTTAATTATTCGTGGGCCCGGAGATTTCTTTGGGGAAAAACAATCAGGAATGATTGCTTTTAAAATGGCAGATTTGATCTTAGATAAAGAAATTTTAGAAGTTGCTAACGAACTGGCAACTAAAGTAATCGATAGCCAAAAATTATTTACCGAACCAGAATATCAAGAAATAAAGAAAATAGTAGATGATAATTACCAACAAAATAAAGAGATGTTAAATTAGGAGGATATATGATAAAACTAGCAATTGATGCAATGGGTGGCGATTTCGCTCCGGAAGCAATTGTTAAAGGGGTTAATCTAGCAATTGCTACTTATGATGATATTGAGTTAGTGTTATATGGCGATGAAACCGCCATTAGAAAATACTTGACGCCGAGCAATCGAGTTACGATTGTTCATGCTCCTCATAAAATCGAAATGGGGGAAAAAGATCCCATTGGTGAAATCCGTCGTAATCGCGATACATCACTAGTGATGGCTTTTCAAGCTGTAAAAGACAAAGAAGTCGATGGTGCTGTTACTGCTGGTCCAACGCAAGCAACTGTTGCCGCCGCGCATTTAATAATTAGAAGAATCAAAGGCATGAAACGAGTTGCACTGTGCCCAACCTTACCCAATATAAATGGTAAAGCACGATTATTACTTGATGTTGGTGCTAATATTGAATTGAAAAGTGAGCATATTGTCCAAATTGCGGAATATGCAACAATATATTTACAAGAAACAGCTAATATTGCCAAACCGATTGTTGGACTTTTAAACATCGGTAGCGAACCGGGCAAGGGGCGGGAAGTTGATAAAGAATCGTTTGAACTCCTAGCAAAAAACCCTAACATTACTTTTGGTGGTAACATTGAACCGAAAGAATTGTTCTTTACTGAGTGCGACATTCTTATTAACGATGGCTTTACCGGCAATATGGTGATGAAGAGTAGTGAAGGTGTTGCAAAAATGGTTGGCAAATATTTTAAAGACGAGATTAAGAAGAGTTTAAGAGCGAAAATAGGCTATATTTTCATGAAAAAAATATTTAATAATTTTAAGAAACTATTAAATCCCGATGAAATAGGGGGTTCAAATATTTTTGGCGTCGATGGCGTTGTTGTAAAGGCTCATGGAGCTAGTAGCGATTATGCTTTTTCTCGCGCTATTAACCAAGCCCGTTTAACTGTTTTAGGTGATGTTATCGCGAAGATGAAAAATATCATTGGAGATGATGTAAATGATGTCTAAAGATGATTTTGTAGTTAGTTTTACTAAGGTTGCGAAGCGATTGCATTTAAAATATACTAACATTGAATTTTACCGCGTGGCGTTCACCCATAAAACTTACGGTAATGAACATAATTGTCCTTATAATGAACGCCTTGAATTTTTAGGTGATGCTATTCTCGACTTTTTAGTGGCGGAATATTTATATAAAAAATTCCCCGACATGCTTGAAGGAGAATTATCGAAAACACGGGCTAAATTTGTTTGTGCCGAGGCAAATGCTGAGTATGCGAAAACCTTAAAATTAAATGAAAGCCTATTATTAGGTAAAGGGGAAGCAGCTCAAGGTGGAGATACGAAACTTTCGGTTTTAGCTGACCTTTTTGAAGCCTTTTTGGGCGCCGTTTATCTTGATTTAGGAATCGGTAAAGTTAGAGATATTCTCAATCAAGTTATCTTTTCGCGTTTTGAATCAATTGATCAAGGATTTTTTGATGATTATAAAAGCGAATTGCAAGAATATATTCAAGCTGAAAGTAGAGAGTCGCTAGTATATAATTTTCAAGAAGAAGGACCAAGCCATGATAAAACATATATGGTTGAAGTTGTTCATGAAGGCGTTACCTTAGGAAAAGGTAGTGGAAAAAGTAAAAGTAAGGCTGAACAAGCGGCCGCCAAGGATGCTTTAAGCAAAGTGGCAAGGTAAAGGCCTTTGTTTATATTTAATAAAAAAGAAGATTGCAATTAGCTATTAAAAAACATACAATATAATTAAACAAGAAGTTAGGAGTAATTTATGAACCGATATTATGATCTATTAAAAAACAATTTCCTTGATTTTAATCGGATTTTATTAGAAAAATACTGCCAACTAAAGCTAAACGAGCTGGATGTTGTTATTTTAATGAAATTAAATAGTTATTTGATTCAAGGTGAAAAAGCAGTGTCTTTTGATAGGCTAATATCAACAATGGCCGCTACGGAAGAAGAATGTAGCAGCCACGTTATTGATTTAGTTAACAAAGGAATAATCACTATGGAATTATTGCCGGAAACAGGCAAAGAAACTTATGGACTCGATGAACTTTATCGCAAACTTAGTTTTATTATCGATGGTGAAGATGATAAACAAGATAAAAAAGAATTGAAACAATCGATTAAGACAACAGTTAATGATTTAGAACGCGAGTTTAAAAAGATTTTAA
The DNA here is from genome assembly GCA_035270985.1 of Bacilli bacterium. Classification (GTDB taxonomy): domain Bacteria; phylum Bacillota_I; class Bacilli_A; order ML615J-28; family CAG-698; genus JAAYBG01. The sequence goes on from DATESD010000125.1 coordinate 12,192, forward strand.
CACCTTTAGAAATTCAAACTGTAAATAAATGGTACGTTGATTATCATTATCAATACGAAGAAATTTGTGATGCGCTCCTAGAAACTTTGCGGATTAAAACGCGAGGAATTAATTTTATGGATCGTTATTTATATAAACAGCATAATGAAACCCCGGCAGCAGCTGAAGTAAACAGTAATATTAAAGATATGTTTAGTAAGGTTTATAATGGACGCCAATAGTATTTTCAATATTCTAACAACAATGTATCCCGATGCTCGCTGTGAATTAAATTATCAGTCGAAATTTCAACTGTTAATTTCTGTTGTTTTATCAGCACAAACGACGGATATCTTAGTTAATAGAGTAACTGAAGTTCTGTTCCCGCAATATCCGACAATCAGTGATTTGGCTAAGGCGCAATTTGGTGATGTTAAGGAAATTATTAAAACAATTGGCCTAGCTAATACAAAAGCTAAAAACATAATTTCCCTATCGCAAAAACTAGTAGCTGATGGTTACCGGGAAGTTCCTCGGGATTATAATTATTTAATAACTTTGCCCGGTGTTGGGAGAAAAACAGCAAATGTTGTGCTAACAGAAGGCTTTAATATTCCCCGAATTGCTGTTGACACTCATGTTTTAAGGGTCTCAAATCGACTAGGATTTGTTATTAGTCAAGATCCGCGTGTTGTTGAAGAGAAACTGATGGAATTATATCCTGAAGAATTGTGGCATCAAGTCCACTTAAGATTATTGTTTTTCGGGCGTTACTTTTGTAAGGCCCGCAATCCTCAGTGCGCGGATTGTCCGTTCATAAAAATATGTCAATATAAAAAAACATCAAATCAAAAATGAGATGATGTTTTTTATTTTTTAAGGTATGTTTTTATCTCTTCACTATTTGGCGTTACATATACTGTTTTTTGATTAGTATAGATTACGAAAGACCCCTTAACTCCAGGCACTTTCTTTACATTTCTAACCAAAGTATAATCAACAGCAACATTGCTTGAATAACGGCTTTTAGAGTAGTAGGCGGCTATTTGGGCCGCTAAAGTAATAACTTCCGCATTTGCATTAGTGCTTTTTAAAATAGTATGACTTCCTGGGCTCCCTTGAACGTGGAAAAAATAATCATTTTTATTTGCTAATTTATGCGTTAAGTAATTGTTTTGGATATTATTCTTTCCGACTAAAATGATATTTCCTTCATCGTCTTGATAGGTAGTTATGTTGGGTTTACTAACTTTTTTAATCGCTTTAGTGGCCTTTTTGATGTTTAATTCTTCATAGATTTCTTTAATGTCGTTCGCCTTCGCAATGTTTAGTTGTTCAAGGAGACAGATATAATAGTCAATGTCCTGTTTAGTGAGTTCCATTTGTTCTTCTAGGTGAACAATTGTTCGTTTCGCTTTTTTATATTTGTGGAAAATATTTTCTAAGTTTTTTGTTGGTGATAACAAAGGGTCTAATTTGATTAGAAAATCATCATTGCACAAATAAAAATCAGTGACGATAATTTCGGTATCGCCTTTTTTTATTTTATGCAAATTAGAGGCCAGAAGATTGCCAGTTTTTTCATAGGCTAGATTAGAAAAAGCATCTTCATATTCTTTTTCTTGCTTAGATAACTTTACTCTGCTTTTAGCGGTTTCTTTCTTTAAATGGTTTTCGAGAAAAGTTTGTTCGTTATTAAAATTACTGACGTTTTTCAAATTGACAAAGTAGTGCTCTAGCATTTCCGAAAGCGTGGGAAAAGCGGTAACTTTTGCGTTTAAATGCTGTAACGGAAAACAGTAAAAATAGGACTTATTATTAATTTCCATAATTGAAGGTTGTATCACTTGATTGATGATATCTTGGCTATTCTGGTAAGACATTTCTGTATAGACAAGGTTACTAACTCCCTCAAAATTATTTTGTAATAATGCTCCTTTTTCCAAGAAAGGGTTTATTTGCCCCATAGAAACATATTGATATTTTATTTTTGGTATAATTATTCGCTGTTCTTCGTCGTTAGGAAGGTTTCTTTTATAAGAATCGATGATAATATCTTCATCATTAGTGATGATCATATTGGCGTTTCGTCCATAAATCTCAAAATATAATTTTATTTTTTCTTGGTAACCTAAATCATCAAAGTGAATGACTTCCATGACCGCTAATCGGTCATTATCTATTTGGTAAAGACTCTTGATGATGCTGTTTTCAAATTTTGCTTTTAATTGATTATAAAACAAACTTGTTTTTTGTGATGCCATATAATCACTAGTAGTGATTCGCAAATGGGGAGAATTGTTATTAGCACTAAGCAAAATATTTTTACGATTGGCCAATGTTAAAACGAAATCAGAATCATTAATCGCAAGGACTTTATTTATCCGAAAGCCCTCAATATTAGGTTTTAATTCAATTATTAGATGATGTAGAAAAACGCCATCGATATTCATAAGCTCACCTCGTAATTTATTTTATCATAAATGGCCGTTAAACACAAACCAAATTGAAAACGTGTTTATGGCGAAGAGCTTTGTTTTGTATAAAAAAGTCTTTCTTTTAAAGGGGGTTTGTAGTATAATATGTTTAAGTTAAATGAGGTATTTTATGAAACTTGATGACAAAGGATTATTGGTTGTAATATCAGGTCCATCTGGGGTTGGTAAGGGAACGATAAGAAGTGCCTTATTCGAAATGGAAGGGCATGATTTAGTTTATTCGGTTTCGCTAACAACAAGAAAACCAAGAAGTGACGAAGTTAATGGTCGCGAATATTGGTTTGTTAGTAAAGAAGAATTCGAGCAACGAATAAAAGATAATAGAATGTTAGAGTACGCTGAATTTGTTGGCAACTATTACGGTACGCCACTAGATACTGTTGAGAAACAACTAAGTGCTGGTAAAGAGGTTGTCCTCGAAATAGAAGTTAACGGTGCCATGCAAGTTAGAGAAAAAATGAGTGAAGCAGTTTTTATCTTTATTGCCCCACCATCATATGAAGCTCTAGAAAAGCGATTGCGCTCTAGAGGAACCGAAGATTCAGAACATATTAAAGAACGGATTGTGAAAGCTAAAAACGAATTAGGCCTTGCTTATCAATATGATTATATTGTTGTAAATGATGAAGTTGGTAATGCTGCTGATAAGATTATTGCCATCATTAGAGCTGAACACGCGAAAACAGAACGAACTATTCATACATATAATTCATTGCTGGGGGTGAAGAAAAATGATTAATTCAAATGATGGAATGCGTTACCCATCGATCGATCAATTAATAGAAGTTACCAAATCAAAGTACAAATTGGTAGTAGGTGTTGCTAAAAGAGCCCGTGAAATTGAACATGGAGATGATGTTTTAGTGACTAATCCTCACAATAAGCGAAGCATTGGTATTGCCTTAGAAGAGATTATTGAAGGTAAAGTTGAGATAATAAGTATTACAGAATCTGAAGCAAAATAAAATTAATTCCTGAAGAAGGAATTTTTTTTACTTTATTTTGTTAGGATAGTGTGGTAATATATTAATATGAGTAAAATATTTTTCTAATTACTAATATATAATAAAAGGAGTGGTATAATGTTTGCAAAAGTTGTTGTTGATGTAAAATCATCCAATGTTGATATAACCTATACTTATCGCATTCCCGAAGAGTACCATGATTATATTAGTATTGGTAGTCGGGTTTTGGTTAGTTTTGGGGTTAGAGAAATTTTAGGATATGTTATTGCTATCGAAGAAGAAACTAGTTATTCTGGACCAGTCAAAGATATTATTGATGTTTTGGATTTTACTAAAGAATTAACCTTAGAACAAGTAGAACTAGCAAAAAAAATTAGTGAAGATACGAAAACGCTAATGGTTAGTTCTCTAGATTTAATGTATCCTTCGTTTTTAAAAACAAAATATCGTAAATATTTGCATATTAGAAGTTATGTTGATTTAGATGCTGACCTAGCTTTAACGTTTGCTGGGAGAAATAAGATCTTAATTGATAAAGAAATTATGAAAGTTTTCAACAAAATAAAAAAAGAAGTGGAAAAAGGTAACATTGAAATCTCTTATGATAATTATTCATATGGGAAAAACAAACAAATTAAACTTTATAGTGTTAATGAAAAACTAGCTGATAGTTTTTCGTTGTTGAGCAAAAAAAGATATGATGTTGTGTCTTTCGTTAGCAATAACCCAGAAGTAAATCTGGAAGATATTCGCGAAAACACTGGTTGCTCGAAAGATTTAATATCTTCACTAGTTACTAATAAACACCTAATTTATCAAGAAGTCCCATTAGTAAAAGAATTCCTTGAAGAAAAATCACCAATCATCAGCGAAGGCTATACTTTTGCGGAACAGGAAGTTCGCTATAAATATAGTCGCTTACAGAAGAAACCTTTCCTACTATATAGCAATGATGAAGAATTTAAATTAAAATTTTATTTAGATATTGTTAAAGATGCCTTAGAATTAGAAAAAAAGGTTTTTATTTTAACGCCTAATTTGATTACAAATTTTGAATTGTTGCAATATTTTCAGAAGAAAATGGTTGGATATCGAGTTGTCAATTTTTCTAGTGATGTTTCCAACAATGAATTTTATGATAATTATATAAATGTTAAGAACGGTAATTTTGATGTTATTATTGCTACGAAAGTTGGTTTATTTTTACCGCTTGCAGATTTAGCGGCGATTATCGTTATTGATGAGGGGAATGTAAATTATTATAGTGAAACAACCCCTAAATATAGTATGACAGAAGTCGTTAAGTATCGGGCTGATTATCATCAAGCAAAACTTATCTTTGCAACATCATCACCAACTATTGAAGCTTATTATAGTTATTTCCTCACAAAATATTTTTTGCTTAAACACATAGTTCCGAAAAATTATGATGTTAGGTTAGTTAACATGAAGGAAGAAGTTGGCGATTTATTAATATCATCAGTTCTAAAGACCGAAATAGGATTTTCACTAGCAAAAAAAGAAATAGTAATGCTGATTTTAAATGCTAAAGGTTATAGCAACCATCTTATTTGCCGAAATTGTTCTAATGTTATTAAGTGTCCGATTTGCAAAATAGGAATGTCATATAATAAAAAGAAAGATGAAATATTTTGCCGCTACTGTAGTTATAAATTACCAAAAAACAGTTGTGATAAATGTGGCAGTTATGATTTGAGTCTATATGCCGCTGGTTTAGAAAAAGTTGCAGAAATACTGCAAGCATATTTTCCTCAAGCAAGATTGCTCCAACTAGATAGTGATACGGTAAGCGACTTTCAAAGTTATCAAACTAACATTTTAAAAATTGAAGATCAAGAAGTAGATATAATTTTAGGAACTAACAACATTCTCACGTTAAAAAATCCAGCAATTAAACTAATTGGAATTTTGGATATTGATCGTCTCTTAAATCTCAATGATTATAAAGCAACAGAGATGACTTATGGTTTATTAACTGATGCTTTAGGCGACGCTAGTGCGAAGGTTTTAGTTCAAGGTTACAGCCTAGATCACTATGCTATTTTTGACGGTATTAAACAAGATTTTGAAAGTTTTTATAATGAAGAAATTAAGTACCGCCAAGAATACTTTTATCCGCCGTTTGCAGAAGCAAATCGTTTAATTATCATTGGTAGTTTTAAAGCGATGTATCATTATGCTAATTCAATTAAAAAAGCCTTCAATTATTTGTTTAAAACCGAAGGAGTAATTTTAGGACCCGTCTATCTTACTAAATATAAGGGTGTGCAATTAATAATCAAACATAACGATTTTGCGAAACTTAATCGTATAATTGCTGAAGTAACGGAAAATTTATCACAGTACCAATTAACAATAAATTATGAACGCTATCCTCGCAACTTTTTCTAAGGGGTGAACAAATGAAAATAGTATTTATGGGAACACCACAGTTTGCTGTACCAATCTTGGAAGAGATATCCAAGCAACATCAGCTTGTCTTGATTGTAACACAACCTGATCAATATAATTCTCGGCGTAAGGAAATAATTTTCTCGCCCGTTAAACAGTGGGCTGTTGATAACAAACATCCTGTTTTTCAACCACTTAAAATTAGAAAAGATTACCAAAAGATTCTAGATTTAGAAGTTGATTTAATCATTACAGCCGCCTATGGCCAAATAGTTGGGGAAGAAGTTTTAAATCATCCTCAGTATAAAGCTATTAATATTCACGGGTCTTTACTACCAAAGTATCGTGGTGGCGCCCCGATTCAACGGGCGCTGATGAATGGTGAAAAGCAAACGGGAATCACCATAATGTATATGGCAAAGAAAATGGACGCTGGAGATATTCTCAAAATGCAAGCCATTGATATTCTCGCTAGTGATAATCAAGATACTTTATTTACAAAGTTAAGCGATTTAGCGGCCTCAATGATTAATGAAGTAATTTTTGCTTTAGAAAGACAAACAATTTTCGCTATCGCGCAAAATGAAGCAGAGGTTACTTATGCATATAATTTATCAAAAAAAGATGAAGAAATAAACTTTAACGTCACGGCACGACAAGTTTTTAATCAAATTAGAGGACTGTCTTCTAATCCGGGGGGATATTTCGTTATTGATAATCAAATCATTAAAGTGTATAATAGTATAGTAAGTAGTAGAACCCATGCGAGTGAGGCGGGACGGATTATCGCTATTGATAAGAATAGCTTTGATATTAGCTGTGCTGAGGGAACATCGGTGTCAATTCTAGAACTGCAGTTACCATCAAAAAGTAGAATGATGGCCCGCGATTTTGTTAATGGGCAAGGCAGAAAAATGTTACAAATCAATAAAAAAATAGGAGAACAATTATGAAAGAAAAAGTTTTTTTCTCAAGACAAGAAATGTTCGAAATGAATCGTGATTTATTGTTAGAACGAGGAGTTAAAATTGAAGATATTGCGGCAATTGCTTTTCGGCAACAATCGCGATACAACAGTGATATTGCTATTAGAACTTGTATCGAGAGTGTGGAGAAGATTTTATCTTATCGCGACATTTTCCATATTGTTCAACTAAGTGTTGAAATTGATCGTTTATGTGAAGAAGGAAAACTACGTTCACCGATGCAAGAAATTATTCGAGCGGACTTAGGCATGTTTGGGATTGATGAAATCTTCGGTTTAAATATTGCGGCCATGTATGGCGTAATCGGTCAAACAAATTTTGGCGACATTGATGTTAATAAGCCAGGAATAGTTAAAGAGTTAAATGATCATGGTAAAGGCGACGATGCCCGGTGTCACACATTTTTAGATGATGTTGTTGGTGCGTTGGCAGCGGCTGCTTCAACAAGAGTAGCGCAAATTTTAAGCGAAGAGACAGCAAAAAAAGATCCGCATTTTGAACCAATAAGATTTGATATATAGTAAAGTAGAGGGATAAGAATGGAACAAAGACAATTAACAAAAGGAAAATTATTAAATGTTTTCGGCAATCTTGATGATGTTGGCTATGCTAATTCATTAGTCAAAGATTATAGCCGTGAAGATATTAAAGCAGGAAAGTTGCGAATAAAAGAATGGGATTATTATTATGTCGGCAACAATTTTTTTGGAATTGCGCTAACAATAGCTGATAATTCTTATATGGGGCTGGGTAGCGTCTCGGTGCTTGATTTTCGCGATGGCTTTTGGAAGACTAAAAGTTCAATGACGTTATTTCCGATGGGAAAAACTAATCTTCCGGAAACATCAAAAGTTGGTGACTGCCACTTTAAAAAGGGTAATATGGAAATATCGCTTTTTAATGATGGAGAAAAACGCCGCTTGCTAGCTAAGGTTAAAAACTTTTTACCGGGACAAGATTTTAATTGCGACATCGTTTTGAGCGATGAACCAGCTGATTCAATGGTTATAGCCACTCCGTTTGTTAAAAAGAAATATTTTTATTATAATCAAAAAATAAATTGTTTGACTGCCACTGGCGAAGCAACTCTCGGAGAAAAAGTATATAACTTTAAAAATGATGATTCATTTGGTGTCCTTGATTGGGGCCGCGGTGTTTGGACATATAAAAACACATGGTATTGGGCTTCAATGTCAGGGAAAGTAAATGGTAAAACTTTAGGTTTTAATCTTGGGTATGGTTTCGGTGATACAAAAAATGCAACGGAAAATATGATATTCTATGACGGCAAAGCCTATAAAACCGAACAAGTGACTTTTAGAATTCCAACTGACGCTAAAGGAAAAGAAGTATTCATGAATGAGTGGCAATTTACTTCTAGTGATAAAAAAGTTGAGTTGAAGTTTAAGCCAATCTTAGATCGTCATGATGACACCAATTTATTAGTTTTAAAATCGCTGCAACATCAAGTGTTTGGTCGCTTTTCCGGAACTTTAATTTGTGGTTCTAAAACAATAGTCATAAAAAATATGTTAGGATTTGCAGAAAAAGTTCATAATTGTTGGTAAAACTCTAGACAACTAGAGTTTTTTTCTTGCTTGCAAAAAGAAAAGACAGAGATTAACTCTGCTTTCCGTTTAGCCGTCTTAACTTCTCTGTCTTTTTTAACCATAAGCCTTTGGGCTTTAGTTCACCATTTTTAATGGATGATATTATATCTTGGTATTTATTAAGCATATTCTCTTCGAGACTTGCGGCCCTTATTGCAAGATTGAAGAACTCTTGCGGCGCGGCGTTATTAGCTCTTAAGACTTTTTCTTGTTCAATTATTGTTTTTTGGATGCTGTTACGTTTGGCTAAATATTGTTCTTCATCAACATAGCCAGAATAAATAGCCCTTAATAAATACTCATATCTTAACCAATAGGCTAAAGAGTCTTTTTCAGTTTTAAATAGAGGAGCAACAATATTACCAAAATAAACTGGTTTATATATTGCAAGGCAAGGAGTAGAAGAACCGGTTATCCAAATTGTTGGAAAAGTTTGGTTAATATCAACGACCATACTACCTGTTGTGTGGTCACCAAGGAGTGATTGATGCATACAGATACTGCCAACACTACCTTTTTTATATAAAGAAGGTTTGGCAACGGTGTGGCTTTGCAAAGCGACCATCATCTTTTCCCCATCCATTTCTTGCTTCAAAAAAGAACTAGCTGAGCTTTCGCGAAGTCTACTCTTAGAACCAAGCGTAAAGATCAAGTCGCTATGTTTCTTTTTAAAGTTATCTTCCGTAATCGATAGCCGATTA
>DATESD010000126.1:0-10501 GCA_035270985.1 Bacilli bacterium
AGATGAGTATGGAACTAAGGAAGATTTTTCAGAACTTGTAAATGGTTTACATGAGCGAGGAATTGCCTTAATCATGGATTTGGTTGTTAATCATACATCAGATGAACATCCATGGTTTATTGAGTCAAGAAAGAGTGTTGATAATCCTTATCGTGATTATTATATTTGGCGTGATGGTCTTGAAAAGAAAGCCCCTAATAAGTGGGGAGGCTTCTTTGGCGGGAAGGCTTGGGAATACGATGAAATAACGAATCAATATTACCTTCACCTTTTTTCAAAAAAGCAACCAGATTTAAATTGGGATAATCCTAAAGTTCGCGAAGAAGTAAAAAAAATACTTACTTATTGGCTTGATTTGGGTGTTGATGGTTTTAGATGCGACGTTATAAATATAATTTCTAAACAAGAAGGACTTCCAGAAGGAAAGTGGAAGCCAGTCTTAAGAGGTTCAGAGCATTATATAAATGGACCGAAAGTTCACGAATATTTGCATGAACTATATACTGATGTATTTAGTAAATATAATTGCTTTACCGTTGGTGAACCAGTCTTTATTACACCGGAGACCGCACTTGAATATACTGCTGATTGGCGTGAAGAACTTAATATGTTATTTCAATTTGATCATATGGCTGTTGATTGCTTCTTTGTCAAGTGGTTTGGGCGGAGATTTAAACCAGTTAGACTGAAAAAAGCGATGACAAAGTGGCAATATGGCCTAAACGGTAAAGGATGGAATACTTTGTTTTTTGAAAACCACGACCAACCGCGCAGTATTCCTCGCTTTGGTAGTTTAAAGTATCGTGAAGCTAGCGCTAAAATGCTGGCAACATATCTTTTCTTCCAACAAGGAACACCGTTTGTTTATCAAGGGCAAGAAATTGGGATGACTAACGCTAACTTTACAAAGTTAAGCCAATATCGCGATGTTGAAAGTATGAATATATATCGCATCGGCACGAAGAAGTTATTATGGTCGAAGCGAAAGATGTTGAAGAAATTAGCCCGTAATAGTCGGGATAATGCTCGTACTCCAATGCAGTGGGCTCCTGAGATTAATGGCGGTTTTTCGGAAGCGACGCCGTGGATTGAAGCTAATGCCAATTATGAAACTATTAATGTTAAGAATGATTTAAAAAACAGGAATTCTATTTTAAAATATTACCAGAAAATCATTTCCTTACGAAAAAAGCATGAAATTATAGTTTATGGAGATTTTATTGAACATTACTCTAATGACAACAAGATTGTTTGTTATGAAAGAAACTACGAAGATGAGAAAATAGTTGTCGTTGCAAACTTCACGGGTAAAGAAGCATTTCAAAAGTCACCGTATGATTTATCAAAGGCAAAATTATTGCTCAATAATTACGATGATGATGATCGCATTTTAAAACCATATCAAACTAAAGTATATTTATTCAAAAAATAGGAGAAGGTATGATTAAAGCAATTGATAATCATTTTGTATTAGAAACGAAACAAACAAGCTATGTTATCACTTATACTAAAAGTGGTCTTTTGCTTCATGATTATTATGGCGCTAAAGTAGAATTTGTTGATTTCGAATGTATTAGACAAAAATTAGAAAACGGTAGGGGAACTGCCGTTTTATTTGAAAATAATAAAGATGAATTTATTGATGATCTAGATTTAGAGGTTTCAACAATTGGCGTTGGTGATTATCGGGAAAATATGCTGACGATTAATGCATCTATTCATGGCTATACTAATTGTTTTAAGTATCAAGGTTATGAAATATTGGCGGCAAGCCCTATCGAACCACTTCCTTGTAGTTATGGGGAAACAGAAAGTCTAAAGATAAATCTCTATGATGAAGTTTTAGAATGTCAACTTGAATTATATTATAAAGTTTATTATGAGGCAGATGTTATTACTCGCTATGCCAGAATTATTAATTTGTCGGACAAATCTTATAATATTGAAAGGTTCTTTTCTAATCAAATTGATTTTTCTGAAAATGATTTTGTAATGTTAACTTTTGATGGAGCGTGGAGCACAGAGCGACACGTAAATAAAAAAAGATTAACAAGTGGAATCTATATTAATGATTCTAAATCGGGTGTAAGTTCAAATAAACATAATCCTTTAGTAATCTTAAAAAAGAAAACCACTACGGAAAGTAGTGGCGAGTGCTATGGTTTTAATTTAGTTTATAGTGGGAATCATAAAACACTTATTGAAGTAAAAACTAATGCTAAAGTTAGATTATTATCGGGCATAAATGATTTTGCTTTTAATTATACGTTAGAAAAAGAGTTTATTACTCCGGAAGCAATTATGACTTATTCTCCTGCCGGATTAAATGCCCTATCGCAAAACATGCATTATTTTGTTAATAATCATATTGTTAGAGGTGTGTGGAAGAATAAAGAACGTCCCGTTTTAGTTAACAACTGGGAAGCAACATATTTCAATTTTGATGAAAAGAAGTTGTTGACCTTAGCTAAAGCAAGTAAAGATGTAGGAATTGAGTTGTTTGTTCTTGATGATGGTTGGTTTGGAAATAGAAATGATGATACATCGTCTTTAGGAGATTACAATGTTAATTTAAAAAAACTACCAAAAGGCTTAAAAAGTCTTTGTGATAAGGTAAACAATTTAGATATGATGTTTGGTTTATGGGTTGAACCAGAAATGGTAAGTCCAGATAGTAATTTGTATAGGAGCCACCCTGAGTGGGCGATTCAAGTGCCGAATAGGAAACCATCAATTGGTCGAAACCAATTGGTTTTAGACCTAACTAACCCTCAAGTTAGAGAATATTTAATCGAAAGCCTAACAGAAGTATTTTCTAGTTGCAACCTTAGCTATGTAAAATGGGACTTCAATCGTCCATTAACAGATATGTGGGGTTCAACACTAAATAATCAAGGAGAATTTTTTCATAAATACAATTTGGGATTATATGAAATTTTAGCCGCAATAAATCAAAGATTCCCCCAAATACTTTTTGAAGGTTGTGCTAGTGGCGGCAATCGTTTTGATTTAGGCATGCTTTGCTACTTCCCGCAAATTTGGACAAGCGATGATACCGACTATTTAGAGAGACTTTACATCCAAACAGGAACTTCATATGGATATCCGCTGTCAACAATCGGGGCCCATGTTAGTGATGCCCCTAATCATCAAACTTTACGGAAGACTCCCCTGGCTTCGCGGTTTAATATATCGATGTTTGGCGTTTTAGGATATGAACTTAATATTGCTACCTTAACTAATCAAGAAATTACAGAAATTAAAAAACAAGTGGATATCTATAAAACACATCGTCATGCCTTACAATATGGTAAGTTTTACCGCAGTTCAAAAACAATTTTCGCGAAAAACAATAGTTACTTTTGGGTTGTTGATCAAGATAAAGCTGTTGTAGCATTTTTTCAATCGCTAGTACATCCTAATCAACCAGAAGATATTATGTATATATACGGCCTACCAGAACAGGGAGTATATAAATTCAAAAATATTTCCCAAAAAATCAATCTTAAAACTTTTGGCGGGCTAATTAATATTGTTTCGCCAATTAAATTAAAATTAAACGGGAAATTACATAATTTTGTTAGTCGTGTTTATCAGTTGAAATCTGCTCAAGAAGAATACCTTATAACGGGCGAGATGGTTAAAAAAGCTGGAGTTAGGTTAAAAGGGCAATTTTTAGGAACAGGATTTAATAGTAATGTTCGGGTGCTTGGTGATTTTGGTAGTTGCATTTACATTTTAGAAAAAGAAAATTTATAAAGAAACTAGAAAAAAAATCGAATTGTTTGTTATATTAGTGTAAGTGCTAAACAAAGGAGGATTTATGAAAAAAATATTAGCAATTTTAGTTTCTATAGTTATGTTATTTTCTTTATTCGGCTGTAAAACCCCGGAAACCGATTTAGACAAGGAATATGGTATTCGCCCAATTGGCTCATATAGTGAATTAGGTAAATTTTTTAAAGCAAAACAAACAAATAACTTTTGGCGTTATGGTTTAAAAGGGTCTTTAGATTCTATGAATGAGGCAGTGGTTTCCGAGGCCCCAACAGCACAAAATAAAGATGACTCAAGTAAAACCAATACTCAAGTTGCTGGCGTTGATGAAGATGATACGGTAAAAAATGATGGTCGTTTCATATATATAATTAGAGAAGGTTTCTTGGTTGTCTTAGATACAACAACAAATGATTTTGTAAAATACCAAAGCAAAGATTTTCATGCTGAAACAATGTATTTATTAGAAAATCGTTTAGTTGTTATGGGTGTAAGATATGTTGAAAGTCCATTTTATGAAAAAGATGGTACAGGTTCAAAAGATGAAGATCCTGCAGTGAGCGATCCTAGCGCCGGAGAAGATCCACAACCAGATGTGTTTTTTCCGGAATACCGTTGGAGATATACTGCTGAATATGTAATTAAGATTTATGATATTAGCAGTAAAGATATTAATGAAATTAAAGAAGTGAGAACTTTAAGATTCAGTGATTCATATTATACAGCTTCAAGAGTAATTGACAATAATTTTTATTTAATTTTAAATAATAATAATATCTATGATTATGAAAGCAAAGAAGTTGTCCCATTTGTTTATTATGATAGTCTTCACGGCGAAGAAGCGATTAACCTAACAAGTGATCATGTGTTCTATATTGGTAATGAAGATAGCATTTATTATTCATATACAATTTTAGTTGGTTTAGATGTTGTTAAGGAAGAAGAAATAGATGTAAATGCTTATGTTGGTTACTTCAGTAATATTTATTCTTCAATTAATGGACTTTATGTTGGTAATGTTTATAATACGTTTTATCGGACATTTATCTTTGCGGAACAATATTCATATAATCCACAAACTTTTATTTATCGTTTTGAATATGAGGGAGCTAAAATAGTTTATAAGAACTTTAGCGAAGTTAAAGGAAATATAAAAGACCAATTTTCCATGGATGAATATGATGGAGTTTTACGAGTAGCAACAACAGTAAATGAATATGATGAAAAAACTAGCGAGTCATTGATCACGGCTTTTGATGTTTCGGGAAATAAATTCAAACTAATCAGTGTTCTTGGCGGAATCGGTTTAGGTGAAAGAATTTATAGTGTTCGTTTTGAAAAAGAAAGAGCATATGTTGTAACATTTAGAACAATTGACCCTTTCTATGTTATTGATGTTGAAGATCCAAAGGCTATGAAAATCTTAGGCGAGTTGAAATTACCAGGAGTAAGCGATTATTTGCATCCGATTACTGACATTTTAAAATTAGGAATTGGTCGAATGACAGAAGTTAATCAATATGGATCGACAGTAACATCGGGTTTAAAAATCACATTATTTGATGTTACGGATGAAGAGCGCCCAATTGATGTCTCAACTTTTGAATTAAAAGGCGCTTCAAGTGATATAGCTTATAATCATAAAACATTGATTACACTAAAGAGTAGGCAAATATATGCGTTACCAATTTATAATTGGTATGATTATAATACGACACAGGGAATGTATGTAATGTGGATTGATGTTGAGAATAAACAAATAGTTGTTTTAGGTTCAATTGCTCACCAAGAGCTAGAACAAGCCGATGTGCCGGAATGGGAAAACTATTATAACAAAATAGTTGATAAAGGTGTAATAATTGGTAATAAGATTTATAGTATATCTAATTCATATATTACCGTTAATGAATTAAGTGAAAAATTACCATTATTAGAAACAATTAAAATATCATAAAATAATAAAAACCGCATAATCGCGGTTTTTATTTCACTCTATAGTTGCGAGACCTCCAGTTGAGGTCTCTTTATATTTAGTTTGTAAGTCATGTCCTGTTTCTTTCATTACTTTAACAACATTATCAAAGGAAATAAAATGTTTTCCTGAAGTCATCAAAGCATAATTTGCGGCATCAAAGGCTTTAGCGCTAGCAATAGCGTTACGTTCAATGCAAGGGATTTGGACAACGCCGTCTACTGGATCACAAGTTAAACCTAAATGATGTTCAAGCGCAATCTCAGCAGCATATTCAATTTGCTCGTTACTTCCACCGAGGAAAAATGCGGCAACGGCTGCTGCCATTGAGCAAGCAGCACCTATTTCACCTTGGCACCCAACTTCAGCTCCAGAAATAGAGGCGTTAAATTTTATTAAATTACCGAAAAGACCAGCAATCATTAATCCTTCGATTATTTTATCTTTAGAGATATTGTTATAATCACGGCTAGCAAACAGCACGGCCGGTAAAACTCCGCTTGACCCACAAGTTGGAGCAGTAACAACAATTCCGCCACTAGCGTTTTCCTCAGCCGTTGCTAAGGCATAAGCATAGAGCAATTTTAACAATGTTTTTTCTTGTAAATATAAAGTGTGAAAAGTTGTTGCCTTTCTTTGAACATTTAATCTACCTGGTAAAGTACCAGTAGTATTTAGTCCTTTTTGAATTGTTTTCTCCATGGCGTCATAAACAATTTCTAAGTAATCTTTAACGTTCTTATCGTATTTATTAATATATTCAACAAGTGTTAGCTTTTCATTAGCACAGTATTCAAGAATCTCCGTCATTGTTCGATGAGGATAAATAGCTTCTTGGCAAGAATCGCGAGGTTCGTCGAGTTCTTTTAATGCTCCGCCGCCAACACTGAA
Organism: Bacilli bacterium; assembly: GCA_035270985.1. Classification (GTDB taxonomy): domain Bacteria; phylum Bacillota_I; class Bacilli_A; order ML615J-28; family CAG-698; genus JAAYBG01. Next base: position 6,641 of record DATESD010000126.1, read on the forward strand.
AACAAGCCATTTTTCAACTTGGACATCATCTTTGAAAGCTTTAAATTTCATGGCGTTTGTATGATAAGTATATATTTGTTCATAATTAAAATTAATTTTTGTACGATTTTCCCCTAGTGTTTTTTTGATGGCATAGTCAGTTAAATGACCTTTTCCGGTTAAAGCTAAAGAACCAAACAATTCGACTAAGAAAGAATCGGCATCAAGATGACGACTTAGAAATATTTCTGCAGCTTTTTGCGGAGCCATAGTGTGAGAACTTGAAGGGCCATTGCCGATATTAAATAAATTACGAATTGAATCCATAAAATTATCCTTTCTTGAAGTAATTTTTATTTAGTGAATTTAACATCTCGATGCTTTGCGGTGATAAGAGTTTCATCTTATCACAAGGGTAGTCAGGGCATTTGCTACAACTATCAATTTTTCTATTTAAATTACAAAGCCTGATATCGCATGTATTACACATCTCAGTTTGACAAGTGGTGCAACCTGGGCAAGTAGAAGCAAAATCTTTTTGGTAAAGCTGGCACAGAGCACAATCAAAACCACAATAAGCTATACAACTATCAATATAATAAACAGACATGTCTAGATAATTAATTAAAAAATAATTATTTTCATTTCTTTCTAACTGACCATATTTATATAGAACCTCCAAATTTAAATTCGGATATTCAATTATTAGTCGGTTATATAGGTGGTTGCGCTCTAAGCGAGAAATGTCAGATTGCCACCATATTTTTGGTTTAATTTTATTTCTCAGCAAGTAATCTTGTTTAATGATAAACAAAAGTTCGCTTTTATCGGGGACTAAATTAGCTAAATTCTCATAAAGAAGTTTAGCAATTGCATCAGGTTGCAGTTTATAATAATCTTCTGCTTTCACGATGTTATGCATAACTTTATGGAAGGTATCAAAAGGATCAAGACTTAGAGTTTTAAAAAGGTAATCAATAGTCCGTTTGAAAAAATGGTTATTATAAAATTTATTAACACCTTTTTCAACAAGCCTAATGATATCGAGTTCCTCTTTGGTAATATAGTAATTAGAAATGACTTCATATGGTGGCTCAGCGGCAAAGATGTAACCATGTTCCTTTTTAGTATTACTAATATGCGTTCCTTGGAGTTCTTTGAGAAATCCTAGTTGGACTTCATCGGTAAAGAGCAAAAAGACATCATTAAAGGATTTCTTAAAACTTTCAAGGTTTTCCCAAGGAAGCCCGGCAATTAAATCAGTGTGAATAACCGTATTATCGCGAAGAGCGATAATGTTTTGGCTCAGAACGGCAAAATCTTGCTTCCTTAAAATAGCTTTGGTAGTTTGCTCGTTTGTTGTTTGAATACCGATTTCCATCCGGATATAGCCTTTTCTCATTGTATTGAGATAAGTTATTATTTCCTCAGTAATTAAATCACCAACAATCTCAAATTGAAAAGTAGTATAGCCGTTATCATTTTCTTTGATTAACTTAAGAATTTCTAACGTATATTTTGTGTTTATATTAAAAGAACGATCAAGGAATTTTATTATTTTTGCTTTCTTCGCCAATAAAAATAAGATATCGCGCTTTACATCTTCAAGATCAAAAAAACGAACGGGCTTTTCTAAAGCGGCAAGGCAATACGAACAGTTAAAAAAACATCCACGACTAGCCTCAATGTAGGATACTCTATTTTCAAAATCATTAATCAAAGCATAATCATGTTTTATTGTCTCGAGGGGAAAGATTTTTGTTGGCGTGTGAATAATCTTACCCTGATGTTTATAAATTAAATTATAAACTTGTTCAAGGGGAATTTGTTTTTCTAAATAGTTAATTAATAGATTGAAAGAAATTTCACCTTCGCCTCTAACGATATACTGAACATTTTTAAAAGCTAAAAGAGGTTGCCAATTATAACTTGCTTCCGGGCCCCCAAGAATAATAGTAAAAGGGTTTTCCGATAGCGCTTCGATGATTTCCTTTGTTTTTTTGATATTCCAGATATAAACTGAAAAGCCCAAAACATCGAAGGTTTGGGACGAGATATAGTTGATGATGTCTAGGTTGTTATCCTTGATGGTAAACTCTTGATAACTAACCTCGCTTGTCGCATTGGTATATATTTGTTGGATGCCAGTAGCAGGATGAATATATTTAGAGTTGATGCCAATTAATAAAGTTTTCATTAAATAGTACCTCATAGTTGCTTTTATTTTACCATATAAAAGATAAATTTAAAAGATGAAAAAACGTTGTTTATTTTGTATGACATTTTTGAAAATTTTTCACATATAAAATGCAATTAATATCTTGAGAAAAAAAGTGATTTGTAGTATAATATAACAGTAATTATGATTAATATGAAAAGTAGGAGGAAAAGTCACCAAAAGGAGACTTAATAGAAAAAATGGCAAAAAAAGTTTTTCAATCAATGGATGGAAATCAAGCTGCTGCGTGGGGGGCATATGCCTTTACTGAAGTTGCAGGTATTTATCCGATTACGCCATCTTCAACAATGGCAGAATATGTGGACGAATGGGCCGCAAAAGGACAAAAGAATTTATTTGGTGTTCCCGTTAGAGTTGTTGAAATGCAATCAGAAGCAGGAGCTGCAGGAACAGTTCACGGCTCACTTCAAGCCGGCGCACTAACAACAACATTTACCGCATCACAAGGATTATTGTTAAAAATACCTAATATGTATAAGATCGCCGGTGAATTACTACCAGGCGTTATTCATGTATCGGCGCGTAGTATTGCCGTTCAAGCCTTATCAATATTTGGCGATCATCAAGACGTAATGGCTTGTCGTCAAACTGGATTCGCGATGTTAGCGGCATCAAGCGTCCAAGAAGTAATGGATCTAGCTGGAGTAGCACATCTATCGGCAATTAAAGGTAGCGTTCCGTTTATTCACTTTTTTGATGGATTTAGAACAAGTCATGAAATTCAAAAAGTAGAAGTTATGCCTTATGAAGTTTTTGATCGATTAATTGATAAAGATGCTGTCGCAAGATTTAGAGAGCGAGCCCTAACACCAAATAGGCCAGTTACTCGTGGTTCAGCGCAAAACGATGATGTTTATTTCCAAACTCGTGAGGTGCAAAATGAATATTATGATCGTCTACCGGAAATTGTTGATGAGTATTTGCAAGCAATTTCTCAGGAAACAGGTCGTAAATATGCTCCGTTTGTTTATTGTGGACCAAAAGATGCAACTGATATTATCGTTGCTATGGGTTCTGTTTGTGAAACAATCCAAGAAGTTATTGATCATCTAACAAAAGAAGGCAAAAAAGTTGGACTTGTAAAAGTACATCTTTATCGTCCGTTCTCAGTTAAACATTTAATGGCGGTAGTTCCGTCAACTGTCAAACGAATTGCCGTTTTAGACAGAACTAAAGAACAAGGGTCTAACGGTGAACCTTTATACCTAGATATTAGAAATGCTTTCTACGGGCAAAAAAATGCACCTTTAATTATTGGCGGGCGCTATGGTCTTTCGAGCAAAGATACTACTCCAGGACAAATATTTGCTGTTTATGATAATTTAGCGGGAGCCGCAAAAAATAGTTTTACAATCGGTATCGAAGATGACGTTACTTTCCTTTCACTTCCAGTTACAAAAGAAATAAGTACTGTTGGTGATGGTGTAAGTCAACTAATTTTCTACGGATTAGGTAGTGATGGTACTGTTGGCGCTAATAAGAGTACGATTAAATTGATTGGCGATAACACTGATTATTATGCGCAAGCATATTTTGCTTATGATTCAAAAAAATCAGGTGGTGTTACGCGCAGTCATTTACGCTTTGGTAAGAACCCAATTCGTTCGCCATATTTAATTACTGAAGCCGGATTTGTTTCTTGC
>DATESD010000127.1:0-8970 GCA_035270985.1 Bacilli bacterium
AAAATGCTCGTAGACGCCGATCAAATATATTCATATGGCCCTCTTCTCTTAAATCTATTTTAATAAAAATAGCCCTTTTTGTCAAACGTTTTCCTACATGTAACAGTTTACCTAATAAAACTATTTAAAAGACCTTGACCATCCCTAGTCTCCATATTATAATTAGTTGTTGCTTCAAGTAGCAAAAGGAAACATTAACCGTCAATATAACAAAGTTATATAATTAAGAGATTACAAAGATATGAAAGGGTAGGTAATTAAAATGAATAAAGCAGCAATTAATCATACTCCGAATAGTAACATGGCTTACGCCTATGATGATAGTCATCTCCATCTTTATCTCCAAACAGAAAAAGATGACATTGACAAAGTCGAAATGTTATTTGGTGACCCTCATGACTGGGTCCCAGTCGGGGGAAAATATTATTGGGTAATTGCCACTCAGCCGCGGCTAGTAATGGACAAAAAATACCAAACGGAACTATTTGATTACTGGTTTGTTGCCGAAGCAGCAACTTTCAAACGGGCTAAGTATGCTTTTATTTTATATAAAGGCGATGATATTTATTTTTATGGCAGCAAAAGTTTGATCCCGATTGATCTAGAAACAGATAAAAATATTATTTATGATAGCCTCGAGTATTTTTGTTATCCTTACATAAATGAAGCAGATTTAGTTAAACCTCTTCCTTGGATTAAAGAAACAATATGGTATCAAATTTTCCCGGAGCGATTTAGAAAAGGTGACAATACAAAAGGTAACTATTTGCCTTGGGGCGAACATGAAGGTCCTATCTCCAATCAAATGTTCTTCGGCGGGAATCTGCAAGGTATAATCGAATCTATCCCTTATTTACAGAACCTCGGAATTAATGGTATTTATTTTACGCCTATTTTTGCGGCGACATCCGCCCATAAATATGATACTATTGATTATTTTAAAATTGATCCTTCTTTTGGAACAAACAAAGATTTCAAACAGATGGTAAAAGCCTGCCATAAAGCGGGAATTAAAGTAATGCTCGACGCTGTTTTTAATCACTGTGGCTGGTTTCATCCTTATTGGCAAGATGTTGTACAAAAAGGGAAGAAATCAAAATATTATGATTGCTTCTTTATTGAACATGAAGAAATAATTAACTTCCCAATTGAAAATAACATGCCGAAAATTACCGGGCGAATTTATCCTAATTATCGCACCTTTGCCTTTACTCCATTTATGCCCAAATTAAATACCGCTAACCCCCTAATCGAAAAACATCTCTTAAAGGCTGCCAAATATTGGGTTGAAAAATATGATATTGATGGCTGGCGTCTTGATGTATCCAATGAAGTAAGCCATGATTTTTGGCGCAAATTCAGACAAGTTGTGACTAAAGTAAAGCCAGATATCTACATCTTAGGGGAAAACTGGGAAGATTCTACTCCTTGGTTAGGAGCTGATCAATTTAATGCGGTCATGAATTACGAATTAACATATCCCATTTGGCAATTCTTTACTTTTGAAGAAATTAATCGCATTAATGCCTTAGAATTTAGTCATAAGATTAATGAGATTCTTATTAAATATCCCCACAATGTCGCTGTTAATATGTTTAACTTAGTTGGTTCTCACGATACAATGAGAATCTTACGCCGGGTAAAAGGAAACGGGGATCTTGTTAAACTAGTTTACTTATTCATTTTTACTTTTAGTGGTTCTCCAGCCATTTTTTATGGCGATGAAATTGGCCTTGACGGCGGTAAAGATCCCGATAATCGTCGTTGTATGATTTGGGATGAAACCAAGCAAGATAAGGATCTCTTTGGCTTTTTTAAGCGCATAATCGCCTTACGAAAAAATAATCCTAGTTTTAGTAGCGTTGATATTAAATGGTTATCTACTTTAGATAATGCCATTATCTATCAAAAAGAGGATATCATCTTTGTGATAAATAACAATGATCATAAGTTAGTGATTGAGCTACCAGAAGTTATGAAAAACCAAAGTTTTATCGACCTTTACTCAGAACAAGAAATTAAACTTACTGATAAACTAACAATTGAAAGCTATCGTTTTTACATTCTAAAAAAATAAATTAGTGATCATTAAAATTGTTAGCATAAAGCAAGATTTAAAAACTCATTTTTTGACTTTTACTATTGTTTTTGCTATAATTATTAGCGAGGGAAAACTAGATGAAAATAACAATTAGAGAAATTGCTAAAGAAGCGAATGTCAGTGTTGCCACTGTCAGTCGCTGCATAAATAACAAAGGCTATGTTCATGAAGAAACGAAAAAAGTAATCGATGATATTGTTAAAAAGAGTGGATATGTCCCGAATCAATTAGCACGGCTATTATTAAAGCATCGTTCTTCGATAATTGGTGTAATTATCCCACACACAGTTGCTCCTTTTATCGCTGAATTAATTGACGGTATTGAACATGAAGCAATTGCTAATGGTCTAAAAGTTATGCTTTGCATAACTAATAATGATAGCGAAAGAGAATTAGATTATATCAAAATTTTTGAAGATTATGTTATTGATGGCCTAATTATATGTTCTAACTTTTTCAATGTTGAAAAAGCGATGAATCTAAATATTCCCATCGTTTCGATTGATCATATCCTTGATCCTAGTATTCCTTCTATTACGACTGATAACATCGAAGGCGGACGCTTAGCAGCCGAAAAATTAATCGAATGCGGTGCTACAAATTTTGTTTTATTCCGCGGTCCATCTTTTCTAATCACCACTTCGGAACGTACCCTAGGTTTTACCAATGTTCTAAAAACCCATAATATAAGTTGGGAATTCTATGATTTTGATTTAGTTACTCCTGACTCTAATTTTATTTATAATTACTTATTAAATAACCCGCAAATTGATGGCATCTTTACTACTTCGGATACTCTAGGCGTAATCGTGACTGGCATTTTAAATAAACTCAACCGCAAATTAGGGGAAGATGTTTACTTAGTTAGCTTTGATGGCCTAGCTATTTCGAAATGGGTTTACCCAACCTTAACGACAATCAACCAGCCAATCCAATATATGGGATTTGAAGCAGTTCATACTTTAATGAAATTAATCGAAGGTAGTGAAATACTAGAGCAACATCGGGTCATTAAAATATCTCTAAAAGAACGTGATTCAACAAAACATAAATAAAGCACTTTGCAGTGCTTTTTTTTAAATGCAAATCACTTTACAAAAACAGGGAATTACGATAGAATAATAATGTAAGCAACCTTTTAAGGAGGAATTAATTATGAAAAAATTAGCTTTTTTTGATGCCAAACCCTATGATAAAATTTGGTTTGATCGTTTTAATAAAAATTATGAAATAACTTATTTTGAAAATAAATTAAATGAACGGACTGCAAAGCTAGCTAGTGGCTATGACGCGGTTTGCGCTTTTGTTAATGATGAAATTAATAAAGCTGTTATTGATGTTTTGTACGATGAAGGAATTAAGATTATCGCTTTAAGAAGTGCCGGTTACAATCACGTTGATGTTAAATATGCCTATAAAAAAATCCATATTGTTAGAGTTCCAGAATACTCACCATATGCTGTTGCTGAACATGCCATGGCCTTGTTACTAACTCTGAACAGAAAAATTCATAAAGCTTATATTAGAACAAGAGATTTTAACTTTAGTTTAAATGGTTTAATGGGGATTGATTTACATAATAAAACAATTGGTATTATTGGGACTGGTAAAATTGGCATGACTTTTATTGATATTTGCAAAGGATTTAAAATGAATATCATTGCTTATGATCCTTATCCACGCCAAAATAGCGATATTAATTATGTTTCTCTCGAAGAACTTTTCAAACAAAGCGATATTATTTCTCTGCACTGTCCGCTAACAGAAGAAACAAAACATATTATCAATAAGGATTCTCTAGCAATGATGAAAGATGGTGTTTTCTTAATCAACACTTCCCGAGGTGCTTTAGTTGATTCCGATAGTCTATTATCAGCCTTAAATAGTGGTAAAGTTCGTGGAGCCGGCCTCGATGTTTATGAAGAGGAAAGTGACTTCTTCTTTGAAGACTTATCGGGCACGATTGTAAAAGATGATGTTTTATCTTTATTAGTATCACGACCTAATGTTATAATTACATCGCATCAAGCTTTCTTTACTGAAGAGGCACTATCAAGTATTGCCCGGGTAACTATGAATAATCTTGATGAGTTCTTCGATAATCAGTTCATGAGTAACGAAATTTGTTATCGCTGCGAAGATGTTAAAAATAAACAAAAATGCCTTCAAGAACGAGACAACCGTTGCTTTTAATTCTAAAATAATAAAAGGAAAGTTTAAAGCAAACTTTCCTTTTTTTCATTCATTTTATAGATTAACAATCATTACTAACGGCTCAATTATCTTTTTCATCCCCATCGGTATTTCCTTGTCCATTAAAACATCATAGCCAGCTTCAACTTCTAGTGTCTCACTATCACCGAAATTAAAAATACCAATAAACTTTTTGCTTGGTAATTTATATGATATTTTTAAAAACTCCTTTTTAATAACTTCAATCTCCATAACACCATTTAAATATTGGTGTTCTTTTTTTAGTTTCCCAAGAATTTTCATAATCGTTACTAAACTAGCTTTATTATAATCGCTCCAGTCAATGACATCATCCTCGAATAAGTCAGGACGATGGGTTAGTCCACACTCTTGTCCATTATAGATAAATTGCGTTCCTTTTAAGAAGTATAACATCGCTGTTGCATTCCGTAAGATAACATCATTCTTACAAAAGGAAGCTGCGCGATCAAAATCATGATTTTCTAAATAACGTAGTTTCACATAATTCTTGGGGTAGATTGATTCTTGTTTTAATAAGCCATCAGCCCATTTTTCAAGAGAGTTTTTCCCTCGCAAATAATTAGTAAAATCATCAAAAATATCATAATCATAACAAATATCAAAAACTTGATATATCTCGGAATCGCTACAGGCCTCGAAGCCCATGTCGCGAAGATACTTAATGAAGCTCAAGTGGACACTTTCCGAAACATAAATTAAATCAGGATATAATAATGTTAATTCTTGCCGAGCTCGTCGCCAAAATTTAAGTGGTAATAGGGGAGCCACATCACATCGGTAACCATCAACACCTATTTTGGCCCAATATTTTAAAACATTAATTAGTTCATCTTCTAATGGTTTATTATTAGTAAAATCAAAATCAATAATATCCCACCAATCACCAACGCGATTGCAAAAGCTACCATCATCTTTACGATAATACCACTCGGGATGAGTTTTGGTGTAAACAGCATCGTGGGAAGTATGGTTGAAAACTATATCAATTATTACTTTCATTCCCCGTTTGTGCACTTCGGCAAGGAAATTAGTAAAATCATCGATAGTTCCTAAGGCTGAATCAATCTCGTAATAATTCATAATTGAGTATGGGCTACCAACATTCCCTTTTCTGTTTTTCAAGCCAATAGGATGAATTGGCAAAAGTTGAATAACATCAACTTCTAAATTTTTGATTTCATCTAACTTTTCAATTACCCCTTGAAAATTCTGCTTTTCTGAAAATTGGCGAACAAATATTTGGTAAAAGATTTTGTTTCGTAGTTCAATAGATGTATTAACTGCCATTGTTATCCTCCTTTTTACTCAAGTTAATTATATTATGTTAGTTTACTTTTTTCAAGGAAAAGAAAAAATATCCAATCCTTCTTAACAAGCAAAAATTTGTGTGTTATAATATTTCAAACGGAGAAATAAAAATGATAAAAATAAAGTTGTCCCCAACTAACCAAGATTTTATAACTAACTACCAAAACATTTTGGACACCTATCAAGAAGAAACACAAATATTTACTGCTAATTTGGAAAGTAATGCCAATAATGAGTTATTACCTAAAGTTTGCTATCGTGGTGGCGTATATTGTAACGATCAATTAGAACTATTGTTTCTCAATGCTAACCCGCATAACCTAGTTTTATTCAGTTTAAATAATAATTTGCCAGCGATAGAATTTTTGGTGAAAGATCTTATTACTAACCAAATTGAAATTAGAGGTATCTTATCTAATAATATCGCTTGCGATCATTTTATTGCTGAATACAGTAAAGTATCACCTGCTGTTTTTACGCTCCATTTAGCGATGAATATAATGCGCTTAGATAATTTAATAAAACCAGTTTTAAAGGGAGAATTAATCCCCTCTACTCTTGATAACAATGACTTCATTTACAATTATTTATATAATTTTAGCAATGAAGCTTTGGGAGAAAGACCGACCAGAGCTCAGCTGATTGAAAAATATCATGGCCGAATTATCAATCATAAATTCTTCATTTATATAAATGAAAATAAGCAAAAGACATCAATAATAATGTTAAGCCGAGACTTAAAAGATGGTAAAGCGATTACCGCTGTTTATACCTTGCCTGAGTTTAGAGGTCAAGGCTATGCGACATCAATGGTTTATTACGCTTGTGAATATATTTTTAATCAGGGTTTTAAATACGCAACCTTGTTTGTTGATAAGAATAATCCAATTTCCAATCACGTCTACGAAAAGCTTGGTTTTTATGTCTTAACAAATTCTTATGATTATCGTTTAAAATAAAAAAAGTCACATTGTGACTTTTTATTTTGGTTTTATTTTTCAACGGATCTAGTAGCTATGATATTTGCCCCTAGACCAAGCACATCAGCGATAAGAATATCCTTAACTTTAACGGGTGCAACAACTTCAAGTTTATTTATTTCATCCATTATATCAAAAATTCTGTTTTTAGGAATCGCTTGATCTGTCCTGACAGGTAATCTTGTAAGCAGTTCACTTTTTATTTTAACGGTTGATGTAACCATCCGCACAGGATTAGTTGCTTCACTAATTCCGTAAGTTTCCCCTCGCTTACAGCCATGACCAGTAACTTTTAAATTTTCATCAACTTCTAAATGACAGCCTTTTGGGCAGACAATACAAATAAATTTATGCATCTAGGACCTCCAAAGTCAAATTTCCTGCTTTTAAAATGTTTTTATTTAATTCTAAACTTTCCATCTCCGCAGGAAGCAAGTACAGTTTTTTTACTCTTTTTATTTCAACATCATCTAAAGATATTTTTATATAAGTGTTTAAATACGGTTTTGTTACCCGAAAATTCAAGAGAACTTTATCAACGTTATTTAAATTAATTTTGTCGGGCATAATATAAGAAACACCGTTTTTAGCTTCCAAAGTTAATATTTCCTCTTGGTTGTTTAATTCCCCTTTGATGAATCGGCTGGCAAATATGCCTGCTCTTTTTCCTTCACTGCTGACAAAATCAACTAAATCATGAACATGTAAGCCGTTTCCACAAGTAAAGATTCCCGGGATGCTTGTTTGCAAGCTCTCGTTAACAATTGGACCTTTAGTTTTTGGATGAATGGCAACACCGATATTTTCTAATAATGGGTTAGAAGGAATTAATCCCACCGATAACAGCAAGGTGTCTATAACAAATTCTTTTTCCTTACCGGGAATAAATTGGAAATTATCATCAACTTCACCGATAACGATTTTTTCAATACGGTCTTTACCAATAATTCTTTTAACCGTATGATGTAAATATAGAGGAATATTATAGTCGTTCAAGCATTGAACAATATTTCTATTTAAGCCATTAGAGTAAGGCATTAACTCAGCAACTCCTAATACTTCAGCTCCTTCTAGAACCATTCTTCGCGCCATGATTAAACCAATATCGCCACTGCCTAAAATAAAGACCTTCTTACCAACCATGTAGCCTTCGATATTTAAATACCGTTGCGCTTGGCCAGCAGTCATTACGCCAGCAACTCGGTCGCCAGGAATATTAATCGCTCCTCTTGTTCTTTCACTGCAGCCAGTTGCACAAATAATCGCTTTCGCTTTAATTACTTGATAACCGTCATCAGCGTTAGAATAATGAACTTCTAAGTCTGCAGTAATCTTTAAGACCATTGCAGTTGTTTTATACTCAATTGCTTTAGCTTTTAATTCATCGATAAATTTCTCCGCGTATTCGGGTCCAGACATTTCTGTTTTAAATTCATGAAGGCCAAAACCGTTGTGAATACACTGTAATAAAATTCCGCCTAAATAAGGATCTTTTTCTAAAATGATAATCTTTTTAATACCTTGATCATAGGCACTAATTGCTGCCGCTAAACCGGCTGAACCACCACCAATGACAACTAAGTCATAATTAATCATTGTTCTCACCTTTGGTTTTGGCCTTTAACACGTATGATCCTTTATTATTAAATCTAACATCCTGTGGGTCAATATGCAATTCACGAGCCAAAACTTTTATAACTAATGGCTCACAAAATCCTCCTTGGCACTTACCGAAGCCAGGACGAACTCTAATTTTAACGCCTTTAATGGTTTTTGCGCCACAATTACGGTGGATAGAATCAACAATTTCGCCTTCAGAGATTTGTTCGCAACGACAAATCATATTTGCAAATTGCGGATTTTGTTTAATCAAAGCACTACGCTCTTCTAAGGTCTTTTTATTTAAACGATAAAGCGGACGCCGTGTCTTTTTATAATCAGGATTTAATATTAAGTCAATATTGTCTCTAATCATCGCCTCCGCTTCTAAAGAAGTTGCCGGAGCACTAGCTAGACCGGGAGATTGCATGCCTAATAAATTGATGAATCCCGGTAAGGGCTGATTAATGACAAAGTCATTGCTTTCATGATAAGCTCTTAGCCCAGCGAATTGTCTAATTAAATGTTGCATTGGTATTTTATCAACTAACCGACGCGCTTGATCAAGCACGGCATTTAAAGTATCTTTATTTGTTGATTCATCATCTTTATTATCAACAAAAATACTCGATGGGCCAATTAAATAATTACCGTGAGTTGAAGGTGTTATTAAAACGCCTTTTCCTTTCGCCGTTGGTACACTAAACAAGGTATGTGTTACATACGGTGTGAAGTGATCAAAAACCA
>DATESD010000128.1:0-33649 GCA_035270985.1 Bacilli bacterium
TATTAAATGTTTCTGAGAAATCTAATTTTTGTAATTTTGCTTGATCTTCGGCGTATGTTAGCGATGATTCGGGATTTTTTTCAATCTTTCTGACATGAAGTCTTGTAAATAAACATAAGATAAAATACATGAAGATAAAAATGATAATTCTAAACCAAATTCCATCAAGAAGATTAATTCCCATTTCGTTAGAGCCTAATCCAACTGAGAAGGGGTTAGTGATCGCTGAAGAAAACCCAAAGCCTGCTGCTAGTAAACACATTGATAAACCAGTAAATGTATCCCACCCCATTGCCAGGGCCAAAAAAACGATAATTGGTAAGAGAGTTACTGATTCTTCAAAGATTCCGAACAAGGCGCCAAAAAGCATAAAGACAAGTATCATAGCATAAATTAAGAGATATTTTCTTTTGGCAAATTTCTTTACTAAAAAGCCAATTATTGAATTTAGACCTTTAGTTTTATCAATAACGTTAAAAGCCCCGCCTAATATTAGCAAAAAGATGGAGATAACGATAATGTTTATTCCCCCAGTGCTCGCAAGAGCTAGAAATGGTGACAAAATGAAACTAAAGAAAGAATATCCTTTTCCTTCGAGAGCAATATAATTCAAGTTGGCATCAAAATATCCTTTGGGGATAATATAAGTTAATCCATAAGATAATAACATGAAGCCAATGAGGATAACACAAACAGTAATAAAGGACCTTTTATTAATTTTAATTACTTTTTCTTCATTCATTATCTACTCCATTAGGTTTATATTGTTATCTTTGATATACTTTTGATAAATTAATTCTCCGACAACAGACCATTTCACGCATTCTCTAATATTTTCGGGAATGAAATAATAAAGAGTATTATGATCATAGATTTCAAAATCCTCGCCAACCCCAAAAGGAATTGCTGGAAGACCACTAATCTTGAAGAATAATTCTTTATCTTCGCCATTGATAGTCCCATGATAGCGGACCCCTAGGTGAGTTAAGGTTGTAGTCCCCTGACCGACAATTTTAAATCCTCGGCCGGCAAGATCCGGGTGTTTTAACGTAACTTTACTAGTCAATGAATAATCTGGACTAGCTATTCGTTTATTTTCATATTCCTTTTGCCATAAGTACCATTCTTTGATGTTATTTGGAATGCTACGATTATTGCTAACTAAATCATAATAATTATTTAATTTAATTTCCGTATGACAATGCGAACAAGTTATTGTATCATTATAAGCTTCATAACTATATTCTTGATGGCATATTGGGCAAATATATAAGATCTGCTCTAAACCTTCAGCAAATTTTCGCCCCTTATATTTAACTCGTTTTTCTGCCTGCCAAGCAAATTCATCATAATAAATTTCTTCTACTAGATGTTGATAAATCTCATCAACAGTTAATGTTTCCAACTGCTCAGCGCTAAAAATTTCCTTATATTCAACTTCAACGCGCCCGCGACGCCAAGATTTCGCCCATTTTGGAATTGAGAAGTATGCACCATTTATTTTTGAAATGATAACTTGAACGCCAAGTTTTTTAATCAACTTTGCGGTTGAAGGAATTATTGTTTCTAATTCGCCATAGGCGCTTAAACGGCCTTCGGGAGCTAAACCTAAAATTCCGTTATTTTTCATAACCCGGGAAATATTTTTAATCGCACTAATATCTGGTTGAAAAAGATATTTAGGAAATCCGCCAATTCTCCTTAGGAGTTTTCCTAAGTGACGATTACAAAAATAGTAATAGGCAACAACAGTATTAACTTTATTTTGGGGGTAATACGGTAAAAAAGAAAACATAAAATCAAGTTTTGAAGGATGATTAAAAAGCAAGATACTTGGCCGCTCAACTTTAGGTAAATTAGTTTTATTTACCTTGACATTAAACCGTATAAAAAAGTATATTTTCATGAAGAAAGCCAAGAAATTATATAAAGCTTTATTTATTTTTTGTACAGGACCTTGAAAATAGGCCATATTATACTTTTTGTTCCTTTTTTCAAATATCCTTGAAAGACCTTTATTGAAGATTAAATAGAGGATGACTAATAAGAGAATACTACCGTAAGTTATTAATAAACCTAAAACATTTTTATCAAAAAAGAAATAGATAACTAAAATAAAGGGAACTAGAAAAATTAACGACCAAATTAATGAGGCTCTAATACTTCTATTAGTCAGATGGGCGATTATTTTTTTCCCGAATTTCGATGCTACCATGGAAATTAAGAATATTCCGAGAATTAAAAGTAGCGAAGCAGTGGAAAAATCATGGAGAATAAACGATCCTAGAGGGATACATATTATTAGCGAAGGAATAGTTCCTAAGGTAGTAAGCAGCGAATACTTAATGAAATTAGTTTTACTATCAGCAGCGCGATAAGCGATGATTCCATAAGGAATAATCGGAGCAAAATATAAAGCTAAAATAAACAAATAGAAACCCTCGTGAGGTTTTTTATCAGGAATAGTGCTAAGTTTAGTAATTTGTTTTTCATTATATAAAAAGGCTGGTTGTGCTTTAAACACTCTTACGAGAAGGAAAATGATTGTGTTTCCCACAAAAATTCCGGCTAAGCAACTGACAAATCCAAGATAGCGACCACAAGTTAATCCAGCTAGTATTTGCACAGGCTCAGCAGGAACAATCGTTAGTAAAACTTGAAATGCATGAAGAATAGCGATGAAAAAATACCGCCAAATGCCATAACTTTCGACTTTAGTTTGTAAAACGGAAAAATCATCAGTTTTAATGAAAAGCCGCATCGGTTCATAAAAATCAATGCTAATAAGAGTGAAAATTATTAGTAAACCAACAACGACAAGGTATTTAAGGAAGTGCTTTTGTTTGTTTAGTTTTTTAATTGTGTCCATAATTATTTTCTCTTTCCTATAATAGTAAACATTATATCATAATGAAATGGATTTGTTAATAGTTAAAGGCAAATATTGATAATGCAAATATAAATAATTTGCAAGACCTTTGCTAATATAAAGGGGAAATGGTATAATATATAAAAATAAGGAGAAATATATGCAAATTGTTGAAGTAATAAAGAAAAAAGATATTAAGAAATTTATAGATTTTCCCAACAAACTATACATGGACAATCCTTATTACGTACCGTGTATTTTTATGGATGAAATGAACAATTTAAATCCCAAGAAAAACCCTGCTTATCAGTATGCAGAAACAAAGTTATTCCTCGCTTATGATGGTAAAAAAATTGTTGGTCGGATTTGCGGATTAATTAATCATGCCTATAATCAAAAGAAAAATGTTAAGCAAATAAGATTTACTCGCTTTGATGTGATTGATGATATTGAAATTACTAAGGCGCTAATAAATGCGGTAATGGACTGGGGAAGAAGTAGAGAAATTTTTCAACTAATTGGACCAATTGGTTTTAGTGATTTAGATAAGCAAGGGATGCTAGTTGACGGATTTACGGAAATGAGCAATTCGCTAACTTTATATAATCATGAATATTATGTTAAACATTTAGAACAAATTGGTTTTAAAAAAGATGCTGATTGGGTAGAATACCAAGTGTTTACTCCCCAAGAAATGAACGAAAGAATAAGTAAACTGGCGAAAATAATCCAAAAGCGTTACGAATATAAAATAGTAAAAGCCAAAAATGGCCGCGAAGCTAAACCGTACGCTTATGAAGTTTTTAATTTAGTTAACGAATCGTTCGCCCATTTGTATGGCGTCGTGAAACTTACTGACAAACAAATTAGGGGTACAGTTAAGCAGTTTATCACTTTGATTAATTTTGAATATTGTTACATTATTACCGATAAAAATGATTTAATGATTGGGTTTGGCGCCTTAACTCCATCTATCAATGAAGCCTTAAGGAAATCACGGGGCCGACTTTTCCCTTTCGGTGCCCTAAGAATTTTAAAGGCCACAAAAAAAGGCGAAGTTTTAGATATGTATATCTTAGCGGTTAAACCTGAATATCAAAATTTAGGCGTTAACGCTTTAATTTTATGCGAAGGCATTAAGTCAGCAATTAAAAATGGAATTAAATACGCTGAGACAGGCCCAGAACTAGAGACTAATCATAGTGTTCGCGATCAATGGAAAGAGTTTGATGTTCGTCAACACCGTCGTCGCCGTTCATGGATTATTGATTTTAAATAAAATTCAGAGTTAAAGTGTTTTAAAATAAGTGCTGATTATAAAGAAATGGGAAAAGTATGATTACTTTTCCCAAATTGTTTTGTTAGAATTTTTTTATTGAATAACAAATATTATTAAAACCACGATTTATTACTGCTTTAAGTGGGCAAAAACTGTTACTTTTCCTACTTTGCAAATTGTATAAATATCAACAATCCATAAAATAACGGTGCCAAAAATAATCCAAACTATTCCCGCGACAATTTGACCTTTTCCTAGGCGGTAAATGCCATAGAAAATTCCGTCAAGTATTGGCAAGGCGAAGAAAAGTTTTAATATAAAAGGTAGTCGGTCAAAGAAATTTATGTATTTTACCATATTGTCCTCCGTTTTCTATTATATTATATCATATAAATAGGAGTAAGGAAAGGCAAATATAGTATTTTAAAGGGATCAGAAAATAAAAAAATATAAATTGACACAGCAAGGGAAAAGGTGTATAATATCTATGTTGTGAAAAATAGCACAACCGCACATAAAAGGTTTTAAAGTAACTAATGTTCACCTTAGTTGGCGTGTCTTATAAAAAAAACGAGGAGGTGCGTGTATAATGTATGCAATTATTGAAACTGGCGGTAAACAATATCGAGTTCAAGAGAATGATATCATTTTCATTGAAAAATTAGATGTTGAAGCAGCTGAACAAGTTGTTTTTGATAAGGTTTTGATGGTAAACGACAAGATTGGAACACCATATGTAAAGGGTGCGAAAGTTACTGGCGTTATTGAAAAAAACGGTAGAGCAAAAAAGATTATCGTTTATAAATACAAATCAAAAAAGAATTATCATAAAAAGCAAGGTCATCGTCAACCGTATACTAAAGTTCAAATTACGGCTATCGAAGGTTAATAATGATAACTGTCAATGTTTATAGAGATGAAAACGGAAAGATCAATGATGTTTTTGTCAGTGGCCACTCAGGTTACGATGAAAATGGTAAAGACATTGTTTGTAGTGCTGTTTCTACAGCTGTATTATTGACGGCTAGTTTAATAGAAAAGATTTGTCCAAAATATAGTTTTGTGACAGATGAGAAAAAAGTTACAATGACATTAAAACTGCTGGAATCAAATGAAGTTAGTAATATTGTTATTGAAAACTTGGTTGATTTTTTAGAAAGTTTAAAAGAAAATTACACAAAATACATTAAAATAAAATATATAAAATAGGAGGTAATCTCATGTTTAAGATAAATATTCAGTTTTTTGCATCAAAAAAAGCTGCAGGTTCAACAAGAAATGGTAGAGATTCCCATGCTAAAAGATTAGGTGCTAAAAAAGCTGATGGAGAATTTGCAACTGCCGGTTCAATTATCTATCGCCAACGGGGAACATTAATTTTCCCAGGGACTAATGTTGGCATTGGTGGAGACGATACTTTATTTGCAACCATTACTGGCTATGTAAAGTATGAGCGTAAAGGCAGAGATAAAAAACAAGTTTCTGTTTACGAAGTAAGATAAGATATAACATGCACTTAGTTTAAGTGCATTTTTTTAACTATCAAGAAAGGGGTGGGGTATAGTGTTTATAGATGATGTAACCTTATCCATTAAAGCAGGAGATGGCGGTAATGGAATTGTTGCTTTTCGTCGGGAAAAGTATGTTCCCATGGGAGGACCAGCGGGAGGAAATGGTGGTCGCGGTGGCGATATCATTTTTGTTGGTGAAGAAGGATTAACTACTTTATTAGATTTAAGATTTACACGAATTGTTAAAGCTAAAAATGGCCAAAATGGCATGCATAAAGATTGTTTTGGTAAAAACGCTCTTGATGTATATGTGAAAGTGCCAATTGGTACTGTTGTTTATGATTTAGAAAAGAAAATTATTATTGCGGATATTGTTCGCCATAAACAAGAAGCGCTAATTGCCCGTGGAGGTAAAGGTGGAAGAGGAAATTCTGCTTTTGCAACGCCAAGAACTCCTGCACCAGAGATATGTGAAAAAGGCTCACCAGGAGAAGAGAAACAGATTCGTGTTGAGTTAAAAGTACTAGCTGATGTCGGCTTAATTGGTTTTCCGAGTGTGGGGAAATCAACACTGCTAGCAGCTGTTTCAGCGGCAACACCGAAAATAGGCGATTATCACTTTACAACAATTCATCCTAATTTAGGTGTAGTTAGAGCTAAAGATGGTCGTAGTTTTGTAATGGCTGATTTACCGGGTTTGATTGAAGGAGCAAGTGTTGGTATAGGGTTAGGCTTTCAGTTTTTAAAACATATAGAGAGAACTAAAGTATTAGTTCATATCATTGATATGGCCGCCACAGAAGGAAGAAATCCATATGACGATTATTTGAAAATAAATAGTGAATTAGAAAGCTATGATCCTGAGATTTTACTTCGTCCACAAATAATTGTTGCTAATAAAATGGATATTGCAGGATCTGAGAAAAATCTAGAAGAATTCAAGAAAAAAATCAAAGATAGTTCGGTTATTGCAATTAGTGCTTATACTAGAGGCAACCTAGATGAACTGCTATATAAGATTGTTGACGTCTTAGATTTTGAAAGAAATAAAAAAGTAGAAGATATTATTGCTGATAAAGTAGTTGAATATAAATTTGAATTACCAGAAATTCCTTTTACTATTGAAAAAAGTGATGATGGAGTATATAATGTAAGTGGTCCAGAAATTAAAAAACTACTTAACATTACTGATTTTAGCCGGGAAGAAAACATTAAATTATTAGCGAGAAAACTTCGAAAACTTGGAGTTGATGATGAATTGCGTAAATTAGGCGTTAAAAATGGCGATACAGTAAGAATTATGGGCAATGAATTTGAATTTTTGGATTAACCGATTAAAAGATGCTATTTAAAAAAAGCATACTTGAATTAAAAAAACTAAAAAAAGGATAGGTTTTATCTATAATGAAAAACACTATGAAAATTGCTTTTGCGGGCATATTAATTGCATTAATGTTTGTTTTATCTTGGACAGTTTTAGGGATGATTCCTTTAGGACCTGTTAGTGTAACAACTGTTTTTATTCCTGTTTGTATTGGGATTATCTTTTTTGATGATCTTAAATATGCGACTATATTTGGTCTTTTCTTTGGAATTGCCTCATTTGTTAGATCATTTGTTCCAAATGGCTTGCTTGATCCTTATTTTCAAAATCCTATTGTTTCCGTGTTACCCAGATTATTAGTTGGAATCCTAGGTTATTTAATATTCAAAGGATTATCTAAAACTATTAAAAGTAGAGTAGTCATTTCTTCCATAACTGGTGGGGCGGTTGCGCTTCTAAATACAATTTTGACAATGGGAACTTTGATTTTAGTTTACTTTAGTGATATCAGCCAACTCTTTGCTGATAACGGTAGTAGCATTCGCGCTGTTTTAGCATCAATAGCGCTCGTAAACATGTTACCAGAGATTGCTTTAGGAGTTATTTTAACCCCAGTTATTATTAAAGTATTAGACAAATTAAACAATAAAAATTTGGAATAAAACTCAAGCAAAATAAAATTTTGCTTGCCTGAAAAATATTGAAAACAAAAGTTTGCAGTTAATATCTGCAAACTTTATTGTTATATAATTGCTTTTTTTTGAATAACTATTATATTGCCTTAAAATATGGTATAATAAAAATAATGATATTCAATTTTAGGTGGAAAACATGTACGAAAACATTGACAAAATGCAATATACACCAATGATGCGCCAGTATTTAACTATTAAAGAACAGCATCCAGACACTCTAGTCTTCTTTAGATTAGGGGATTTCTATGAGATGTTTTTTAATGATGCCATTGTTGCTAGTCATGAGTTAGAAATTGTTTTAACTGGTCGCGATGCGGGAACTGAGGAAAAAGTTCCGATGTGTGGTGTTCCTTACCATGCTGTTAGCTCTTATTTGGATAGACTAACAGAAAAAGGCTATAAGGTTGCCATAGTTGAACAAGTAGAAGATCCTGCCTTAGCGAAAGGAATTGTTAGTCGGGAAGTCGTCAGAATAATAACTCCTGGTACAGTAATAGAAGGCGCTAATCTTGATGAGAAAGATAATAACTTTTTAGTTTCCATTAGTTATGATAAAAGTCGGTATGTTTTGAGTTATGCGGACTTATCAACGGGAGAAAACTATTTAACTGAATTACCATTAAATGATGATTTGTTGTTTGCTGAAATATTGAAATTGAAAAGTCGGGAAATTGTTATCGATGAAGAGTTCAACAAAAATATAATTCATCCACTATTATCACTTGTTCCGATTACCGTTTCAATTGAGAATGACTGTAATGAAGTGGGATACTTAAAAGGCTTAACTGAAGAACTAGATAAAACAGAAGCAAAAACATTTTGGCGGATGATAAATTACATTATTCGCACACAAAAACGAACTTTAATTCATCTCCAAAAGGTTTTAAAATATGATATTGACGGATTTTTAAAAATAGATTTTTCTTCGCGAAGAAATCTTGAATTATTTGAAACACTACGTTTTCAAAATAAAAAAAATACGCTTTTAAATGTCTTGGATAAATGCCAAACGGCAATGGGAAGTCGATTCTTAAAGAAAAACATTATCTTCCCTTTGATGGACAAAGCCAAACTTGAAAAAAGATATGATATTATTGATAGTATGCGGAAAAAGTTTTTGGAAACAGAAGAATTACGCCAATTGCTAACTGATGTTTATGATTTAGAAAGAATTGTTGGCAAGATATCATATGAATCGGTTAATCCTAAAGATTTACTGCAACTGAAAAAATCGCTTAATATTTTACCGCGCTTAAGGGAATTGCTAAAAGAAATCAAAATTGATGATTATTTTAATCTTGAAAGCGAAGCTGAAGATCATTTTAATTTGTATCTGCTAATCGAATCTTCGATTTCTCCTGATGCACCTTTTATCGTTAAAGATGGTGGCGTTATTAAAGCTGGATATAATGCAGAACTAGACAAATTAAAAGAAATTAATGCTTCAAGCAAGGATTATTTACTAACTTTGGAAACAACTGAACGCGAAAGAACGGGAATTAAGAGTTTAAAAGTTGGTTTTAACCGCGTTTTTGGTTATTATATTGAAGTTTCAAAAGGAAATGCTGTTCATGTAAAAGATGAATTTGGCTATATTCGCAAACAAACGTTAAGTAATGCAGAAAGATTTATTACGGAAGAGTTAAAAGAGAAAGAAGCTTTGATTCTTCGCGGTGAAGAAAAAATTCTCGCAATGGAATACACTTTATTTTGTGAAATCCGTAATATTTGCAAAAGCTATGTTGTGTGCCTACAAAAATTGGCAAAGACACTATCTGAACTTGATATGTTACAAAGCTTTACAAAAATTTCTAAAGAAAATAATTATGTACGCCCAAAGTTAAATACGGAAAGTATTTTAAATATTAAAAATGGACGTCATCCAGTTCTCGAAAAATATAATGGCAATTTTATTGCTAATGATATAAAGATGAAAAATGACGATGTAATTTTATTAATCACTGGGCCGAATATGAGTGGTAAATCAACATATATGCGGCAAATTGCTCTAATTTCTATTATGGCGCAAATTGGTTGTTTTGTCAGTGCTAGTAGCGCTAATATTCCTATTTTTGATGCTATCTTCACAAGAATTGGTGCGGCAGATGATATTGTTAGTGGTCAATCAACATTCATGGTTGAAATGAGTGAAGTAAATAAAGCCCTTACTTTTGCAACAAAAGATTCATTAATTTTATTTGATGAAATTGGTCGGGGAACTGCGACATATGATGGCATGGCTTTAGCACAATCAATTTTAGAATATGTGCATAATAGTGTTTGTTGTAAAACATTGTTTTCAACACATTATCATGAATTAACATCGCTAGAAAAAGATTTCCCGCATTTAAAAAATGTTCATGTGACTGCTGAAGATATTCAAGGTGAGATTGTTTTTATGCATAAAGTCGAAAAAGGCTCAATTGATAAAAGTTATGGTATTAACGTAGCAAAATTGGCAAACATTCCGTTAGATGTTATTTTGCGAGCTAAAGATTTGCTCTATAAATTAGAAGAACATCGTAAATATGATCATGACAAATTATCAATCAAAAATTATCAAACGCCATTACTTTATGATTCGAAAACAGAAAAAGAAAATATCGCTTTAGATAAGATAAAAGAAGTTAACATAAATGAAATGAGTCCCTTAGAGGCAATGAATTTACTTGATGAGTTAAAGCGGTTATTAAGAAAGTAGGATTTTATGGGTAAAATTATTAGACTCGATCAACATACTACCAATTTAATCGCTGCTGGCGAAGTAATTGAAAAAGCAGCATCAGTTGTTAAAGAATTAGTTGAGAATTCGATTGATGCTGATGCAACAGCAATAAATATTTCGTTAATTGATTCAGGATTAAAAGAAATAGTTATTAATGATAATGGCACTGGGATGGATGCCGTTGATGCCAAATTAGCTTTAGAACCTCACGCTACAAGTAAAATTTCTAAACCTAATGACTTGTTTAATATTTCAACATTAGGTTTCCGTGGTGAAGCGCTAGCTTCAATAGTTGCCGTATCACATTTTAAACTTAAGACATGTGCTACGGGATCTAAGGGTTTAATGATGGTTTTAAAAGGTGGAGAAATTATTAGTGAAGCTGTTGTTGCTCATCCGCGAGGGACAGAAATAACGGTTCGCAGTTTATTTTATAACACACCAGCCCGATTACAAAACCTAAAATCTGAAGCTCAAGAATTGAGTTATATTGTTGATTATGCTAATAAGATGGCTCTTGCTAACCCGCACTTAGCTTTTAAATTAACAAATAATGATAAATTAATAATGCAAACTTATGGAAGCAATAACTTATTAGAAGTTATTGCTAGTATTTATGGCACAGAAATGGCAAAGAATATGGTAAAAGTCGATCGCACAGATGGATATTTCCATGTTTTTGGCTATACGTCGAATATTAGCACGACACGAGCCGCAAAGAATAGTATAACAATTATTGTTAACGGCCGAATAGTGCGAAACAATAATATTATAAACGCTGTTGTTGAAGGATACCGTACCTTGTTGATGACAGGAAGATATCCTTTAAGTGTTATAAATATTACTGTTGACACATCTTTAGTCGATGTTAACGTGCATCCGGCAAAATTAGAAGTTCGTTTTAGCAATGAAGAAGGCTTAATTAATTTAATAAAATTAGCGATTCAGGCATCATTAACTGAACTTGATTTATCAGTTAGCCTCGATAGGGAAACTGATGATCAAGAACGTAATACCGATATTTTTGTGCGAGAGGAAATTAAACCTTATGTTTTCTCGAGTAAAAGTCCCGATTTAGATTTCACTATCGAAGTAGAACCTACTGCTCATAAAACAATTCCAGCGGAAAATATCATGAACGAAGACTTCCGCCAACAACAATATTTGTTTACCAAGTTTGATGAAGATTTTACGGAAAACGCCGAAGAGAAAGCATCAAGACTGCCGCGACTTGAATATATTGGCCAATTATATGGCACTTATCTTTTAGCGCAAAGTGAAGATTTATTTTATATGATTGATCAACATGCGGCTAATGAACGAATAAATTACGAAAAAATAAGTGCTTACTTGCAAAAAAGTAGCATAAAAAGTTATGAATTATTAATTCCCCTTAAATTGTTTTTTACTACTAGTGAAGCGATGTTAATAAATGAAAAAATAATGGAAATTAGTAAATTAGGAATAATCTTAGAGGAATTTGGTGGTGGGACTTATGTTGTTAGGCAAATACCAGACTGGATTTTCCGGGGAAAAGAAAAAGAATTTGTTGAAGAAATAATATTTAGTATAATAAACAATCGTAAAACAGAGAAACACCAGTTTCTTGATGCCCTTGCTAAGTCGCTAGCTTGTAAGAAGAGTATAAAGGCTAATGAATTTGTGAGCAAACAAGAAATAGAATACCTTTTAAAAGAATTAGCTGACTGTGAAAATCCCTTTACATGTCCTCATGGGCGTCCAGTTATTGTAAAATTTTCGAGTTATGAAATTGAAAAATGGTTCAAACGAGTAGTATGAATAAGAAAATAATCGTCTTAACAGGTCCGACTGGAGTTGGAAAAACTGCTCTATCGTTAAGACTAGCAGCTGCGTTTAACGGAGAAATTATTAACGCTGATGCTTCGCAAATTAGAAAAAAACTTGATATCGGAACAGCTAAAATCGATTTACAAACAACTAATATAAAACATCATTTATTAGATTTTTTAACGATAAATGAAGATTTTTCTATTTATGATTATCAAAAGCTGGCTCGACAAAAAATTGACGATTTATTATTGCACAATAAATTGCCGTTTCTTGTTGGTGGCTCAGGATTATATTTAAATTCTACCTTGTATGATTATGACTTATCATCACCTAGTCGCCAAGATGAATTTGCCCAACAATTTATTGATTTAACCGATGCAGAATTGCATTTGAAACTGCAAGGATTAGATAGTGCGGCAGCGGAGAATATTCCTATCAACAATCGCCGTCGTGTTCTTAGAGCTTTGGAACTGGCAATGGGAGATGCGAAAAGAATTAGCGAAAATATTAGTTCTCTTGTGCCACTATATGATTGTTTGGTAATTTGCTTCACTACAGAGCGGCCTATTTTATATCAAAGAATTAACGATCGAGTTGAGTCGATGTTTGTCGCTGGCTGGATTAAAGAATGTCAGGATTTATTAGACGAAGGTATTGATCTCCATCAAATAAAAGATATTGGTTATTCTGAAATTGGCAGTTATTTGCAAGGAGAAATTACACTCGAAAAAGTCAAAGACATTATTAAACAAAAAACCAGAAATTATGCGAAAAGACAATTAACCTGGTTTAAAAACAAGATGAATTGCCTTTTTATCAACATAGATTATGAAAATCAAGAACAGAATGTTATCCAAGTTACGGAAATAATCGATAAATTTTTGAAGAATATTTAATTCCTCCATCTTGGAGGAATTTTACAAGATAACTTTATTGACATTTTTTAAATAATAAATTAATATATTACACAAATAGGAGAGTTGAAATGGAAAGATTACAAAAATATATAGCTCGTAGCGGTGTTGCTTCCCGGCGAAAAGCTGAAGAAATGATTCGTGAAGGCAAAGTTAAAGTAAATGGTGAAGTCATAACCGAAATGGGGACGAAGATTTCTAGCAATGATATTGTTGAAATCGACAATGCAGTTTTGGAAATTAAAGAAAAACGTTATTTTGTGATGAATAAACCACGGGGAATTATTTCCTCAGTAAACGATGAAAAAGGTCGCCAAACTGTAATTTCTGTTTTGCCGCCCGCGTTAAAGAATAGCCGTTTATTTCCTGTAGGCCGCCTGGACTATGATACTAAGGGAGTTTTATTACTAACAAATGATGGTGAATTCATGAATACCATTATTGGTCCCCAATCAGTTTTACCTAAAGAATATTTAGTTAGAGTTGAAGGTCAAATTACTAAAGGCGATATAATTAAATTAGAGTCTGGGCTTATGATTGATGGATATATGACGAGAAAATGTAAAGCCTATATTGCAAGTACTGATATAAAGAATAATTCTTCATCAGTGGGAATAATTCTTCGGGAGGGTAAATACCATCAAGTTAAAAAAATGTTTGAAGCGGTAGGCTTTCCAGTGAAGAGATTGACAAGAATAAGCTTTGGTGAAATAACTGCTGATGGTTTAGCCGAGGGAGAAATACGGGAGTTAACTCCTCATGAAATTAAAAGATTAATAGTTCAAAGTAAGCAACTAAAAAACTTTAAATAGTATTTGAAGTTTTATATATGATATGATATAATAGTAGAGTATATTTAGAGGTGCATTATGAATTGGCAAATTGCTATTGATGGTCCTGCTGGTTCCGGTAAAAGCACAATAGCTGAAGCTATAGCAAAAAAGCTAGGCTTTGAGCATATTGATACTGGCGCTATGTATCGAGCTGTTACTTTAAAGGCTTTAGAATTAAAAATCAATCTAGAAAATGAAGAGGAATTTAAGTTTCTCGACAATACTAAAATTGATTTTAAAAACCAGGTGATTTTCCTTGATGACAAGGATGTTTCCCAAGATATTCGTTCTCTTGAAGTTACTAACAATGTTTCCTTAGTATCTAAATATGGATATGTAAGAAGTAAAATGGTAGCTTTGCAACAATTTTTCGTTTCTAACAAAAATGTAATTATGGATGGTAGAGATATAGGAACTGTTGTTCTTCCTAAGGCAAATTTAAAGATTTATTTAAATGCCAATGTTGAAGAAAGAGCAAAACGAAGAATGAAGGAACGTCTGGAACAAAATCAAGAAACTGGTGATTTAGAAGCAACAATTAAGGAAATAGTCGAACGGGATCGTAAAGATAGTACGCGATTAATAAGCCCCCTAAAGAAAGCTGATGACGCTATAGAAATAGATTCGTCAGATTTATTCGTTGAATGCGTGGTCGAAAAGATCATAAGGTTAGTATTTGAAAGAGGTTACAACATGGAAAAGGAACTTAAAAACGAAAACGTTGAATTACAAGAAGAAACAAACGAACAAAAAGAAGAATTAGTAGAAGCAGTACCTACGAAAGCAAAGGCAGCTCCAAAAGCAAAAGCAGCTTCGAAGGCAAAAAAAGCTCCTAAAGTAGAAGCAGCTCCTGAAGTAGAAGCAGCTCCCGAAGTAGAAGTAGCTCCTGAAGTAGAAGCAGCTCCTGAAGTAGAAGTGACTCCTGAAGTAGAAGTGGCTCCTGAAGTTGAAGTAGCTCCCGAAGTTGAAGTAGCTCCCGAAGTTGAAGTAGCTCCAGAAAAAACAGTAAAATACAAAGAATTGCAAATTGTTAAAGGTACTGTTGTTGAAGTTATTCCTGAACAACCAGAAGTAAAAACTGGAAACAGGGTAATCAGAGCCAAGGAAGAAAGAGTATTAATAGTGCTTGAAGATGGCCAAGAAGGATTCTTGTTTAAACGAGATACTGCTGGCATTGAAGAAGATGAAGACTTGTTGGATTTATTCGTAAAAGATGACAAGGTCGATGTAGCTATTAAAAAAATATTCCCTGATGGCGGGAAATTCATATTTTCTACACTTCTATTAGATAAGCGTAAAGACTTAGAAAAATTTGGTGCTGAATTAAAGAGAGATACTGTCTTTACAGCAAAAGTTTTAAAGCAAATTCAAGTAGGTTTATTGATGAAATACGAAGATTTTTCTTGCTTATTACCGACTTCACAAGTATCTGTTAGTGAAGAAGAATTAGGAACATTAGTAGGAAAAGAAATTTCTGTTGCTCCTATTAGAGTAGATTATGGCAGAATACGTATTATTGTGTCACAAGTTTTAGCTGACAGAATTAATGCCCGCGCTGACAAAAAAGTTTTTGTGGAAACTTTAGAAGTTGGTCAAGTATATGATGGTGTTGTAAAGAACATCGAAAGATATGGCGCATTTGTTGAAATTAGCAAGAATATTGAAGGCTTGTTACATATTTCTGAGATTGACCATAATCGCGTTTTCAAAGTTGAAAAAGTTCTTAATGTTGGTGATCTAGTTAAGGTGAAAATTATCAAACTTGATAATGATCACATAGGATTATCACGAAAAGCATTAATTCCTAATTATTGGGAAGAATATACAAATGGCAAAGCTGTTGGCAACTTAGTTTCAGGAAAAGTTCTTGAAGTTAATGCTTCCGGTATTGTTATGGCTTTAACTCCAGAAATTACAGCGTTCCTACCAAAGAGCGAATTCGCTTGGGATCGTGATGTTAAAATTGAAGATGAAGTTAAAGTTGAAGATGAATTTGATGTTCAAATTATTGAGATTGATGTTGCTAAAAAGCGCATAATTCTTTCTAAAAAACAACTTCATAAAAATCCATGGGATTCAATAACAATTAAAATGGGTGACCTTGTTGATGTTGTCGTAACGAAAATATTGCCTGATGGCTTTATCGTTACTGTTGATGGTGTAGAAGGATATTTGCCAAAATCGACAATTAGAAGTATCGATGCAAATAGTGTGAAATTAAATCAAGAATTAAATGTTAAAATTAGAGTGTTGGAACCAGGGAAAAATAAATTAGTCCTAAGCATGAGAGACGCTGAAGAAAGGTTTGAAAGAGAAACATTTAAACCTACTGTGGATCTCCAAGATAAAATGAGTAACACCTTCGGGGATTACCTAAAACAATCTAAGAAGAAGTAGGCCAAAGTATGCGTGGAGTTGTTGCTATTGTCGGTAGACCTAATGTTGGTAAATCTAGTTTGTTTAATAGAATTATTGGTGATAGGGTATCGATTACAGACGATGCTAGTGGTATTACTAGAGATCGTATTTATGGTAAGGCTTCATGGCTAAATCAAGAATTTAGGCTTATTGATACAGGAGGGATCATCTTAAAAGATGAGCCCTTTTCTAAAGAAATAAGAGCTCAAGCAAATTTAGCAATCGATGAAGCTGATGTAATTGTCATGGTAGTTGATGTTAGGACATCAGTTACCGTAGAAGACGAAGATGTAATGAATATTCTTCTTCGGAGTAATAAGCCAGTTATCATGGCGGCAAATAAAGTTGATAATCTTGAATTAGTAGATTTAAGCTATGATTTTTATAGCTTGGGAGCTGCGGAGATCTTTCCAATAAGTTCATTGCATGGAATTGGTATTGGCGATTTACTAGACAAAATAATTGAATTGTTGCCAGAAGAAAGAAAAGATCCTTATGGTGAAGGAACAATTAAATTTTGTTTAATTGGTCAACAAAATGTTGGGAAATCAACATTATCTAATACTATTATTGGTGAAGAACGAACAATAGTTAGTAATATACCGGGAACTACTCGCGATGCTATTGATACAGTATTTACGAGAAACGGTAAAAAATTTGTTGTCATTGATACTGCAGGAATTAGAAAACAAGGCAAGATCTATGAAAACGCAGAAAAATACAGTGTTTTGCGAGCTTTGTCAGCAATTGAACGTTCTGATATTGCCGTATTGATGCTTGATGGAACTGATGAATTAAATGAACAAGATAAAAGAATTGCCGGATATGCTCGTGAAGCAAATCGAGCTATTATTATTGTTGTTAATAAATGGGATATTGTGGAAAAAGACGATAAAACAATGCAACGACTTACAGATAAAATTAAAGTGCAAATGCCTTTTTTGGCTTTTACACCGATAATATTCTTGTCAGCATTTAAAAAGGAAAGAGTTCATATTCTTTTAGAAGAAATCGAAAAAGTTTATGAAAACTTTAATCGCCGTGTCCAAACTAGTGTCTTGAATGATGTTTTACTAGATGCTGTTTTGCTTAACCAACCACCATTATTTAATGGTAATCGCCTTCGTCTGAGTTATGCGACTCAAGATGATGTAATGCCACCTTCATTTGTCTTATTTGTTAATGATGAAAAGCATATGCATTTTTCATATTTGCGCTATTTAGAAAATAAGTTACGTGAATCTTTTGAATTTAGCGGTTCACCAATCAAGTTTACTTTAAGAAAAAAGGAATAGTCTTCATTTTGAAGACTATTTTTATTTTTCTATCAAATTTATTTTTGGAGGCCAAAATGACTGCTTTTTCATGTAAATTTGCAGAAAAAAAGCAACAAAAAAAACAATATTTTCATATTGTTTTTCTTTTTTTTAGGTGTTATACTTAGGTAGTTGTTCTATAAAAGATAAGAGGAGATAGGTTGATGAAAAAGAGCGAATACGTAACTAAAATCAGTCAAAAGTTGAATCTTACAAAAAAAAATGTGGCAGAAGTGACTGATGCTTTCGTTGAAGAACTAATCTTATCACTTATCAACAAAGAAAGTGTTTCAATAACAAACTTGGGGACGTTTAATAAAACTACAAGCAAACCCTATTCATATTTTAGCCCAGTTGATGGCAAGAAAATGTATACTGAAGGAATAACAAGAATATCCTTCTCAATGAGTAAAGATTTAAATAATAAGGTCAGCAAGAGGTGAAATTATGGAGACAATTTATCGTTTGTATAAAGATGTTGGCGATAACCAGTCAAAAGATATTTTTGATGCGGTGATGCGCAATGATTGCACCTATATTATTAAATATTATGAAGATGGTTTGGATATCAACATTATAGATAGTAAGGGTGAGAATTTAGTTCATAAAGCTGCTCGTAATAATTATTATGAAGTTGTGGATTTACTACTAAAATTGAAAGTAAATGTTAATGCACAAAATAGATATGATGATACCCCCATTCATCTTGCAGTCCAATTTAAAAACTCTGAGGTTGTTGAAAGATTATTGTTTGAACAAGCTAAAGTTAACGCTAAAAATAAAAAGGGTGTATCACCATTACATATTGCGGCAGCGAATGGCAAAGAAGAGATTCTTAACAGTTTACTTGATCATGGTGCTAAATTAAACATCGCTGATTTAACGGGAATGAAACCAATTCATTACGGTGTTAAGTCAGGAAAAAGAGTGATAATTAGGACGCTTTTAAATAACGGAGCAAGTTTAGTTGAAGTCGATGATCGTAAAAATAATGTTTTACATCATGCATGTAAAGCGGGAAATGAAGATTTAATAACTTTTATTTTGCGCCATATGATGATTAGTGATTCTAAGAATATCTTTGGGGAAACTCCCTTGCATATCGCTGCTAAATATTGTTCTCTAACGGGAATTAAATCACTAATTAGCTCTGGTTTTGATATTGAAGCAAAAAACGAGGTTGGTTTGACCCCGATAGATGTCGCAAATAGCGCAAATAAACAAGAAAACTATGAATATTTAATTAACTACTCGCGCGGACAAGAATATAAAGAAAAGTTTTTAAAATATACTCTTCATAGGGCAGCGCGGCGTGGTGACTATGAATTTTTACTCCAACAAATTACTTCAATAAATGTTAATAACTTGGATTATTTTGGAAAATCAATGATGTATTATGCAATAATTTTTGGTAACTTGCGAATTGTTAAGTTGCTATACAAAAAAGGTGCGAGGATACATAATATTGATGAGTATAATCAATCAGCTTTATTAATTGCTATTTACAGTGAAAACTATGAAATAATTAAATTTCTCTTAGATCGTAAAGCCAATATAAATGAGATATTTTATGGCCGAAGTTATTTATACCGCGCTATTTTAAGAAATGATTATGATATGGTTAAGTTATTGATCGACTACAAGGCTGATGTTAACTATATTGATGATAAACATATTACAATTTATTCATATGCTGTAGAATATGCTAGCGATGAGATAATTGAATTGTTATTAAGTAAAAAAGTAGCTTTAGTATAAATGTTTTATAATAGGAGATAAAATGGAGATTTTATTTGCCACCCATAATAATCACAAAGTTAAAGAAATTAAAGAGATGTTTTCTGAAGTTAAAATATTAACTTTAGATGAATTTTATGATGAAGATGAAGTGGCCGAAACGGGAAAGACTTTTGCGGAGAATGCAGGTTTAAAAGCTAGATATTATTATCAAAAATATAAAGTTCCCGTAATTGCTGATGATTCTGGATTGTTAGTTACAGCCTTAAATGATGAGCCGGGAGTTCATTCAGCAAGGTACTCTGTTACCGGCAGTTATGCTGATAATAATAAATTGTTATTGCAAAGAATGAAGAACATTACTAAGCGAAATGCTTGTTTTATTACGGCCATTTGTTTTATAGATGCTAAAGGCCAAGAAAAATATTTTACTGGTAAGATCGAAGGGAAAATTACTGAGCAGCTTCAAGGAACATCAGGTTTCGGTTATGATCCATTGTTTTTGGTGCCTGATTTAAATAAAACTTTTGCTGAGATGTCATTAGCTGAAAAAAATGAGATATCGCACCGAGCACTTGCTTTAAAGGAATTTGCAAAATATCTTCAAAGTATCATTTTAAAAAGATAATTAAAATTTATGGCAAGCAGTGAAAAATTTGAAACTTTCACTTGATTTAAATTTTAATATGTAGTATAATACATAAGAGATTATGAGTGCGAGAGGAGGGACAAAAATGCCAAAGACCATAGTTAGAGAAAACGAAACAATTGAAGATACACTGAAACGCTTTAAACGTGACGTGTCTAGAAGCGGTACCCTTCAAGAAGCACGAAAAAGGGAACACTTTTTAAAACCTAGTGATATTAGAAAAATGAAAAAAAGAGCGCTGAAAAAGACACAATTTCGCAGTTCTAAATAAAAAGCCGAGAGGCTTTTTTTTAATCTGCTGTCTTAACAAACAAGTAAATTTATGGTATAATGATATTAATAATAGCGAAAGGGAAATATAAGAAATTCTTATACGACAAATTATGAGTGATTATCAAGCGGTTTATAAAATATTTAACTTGCAAAATGAAGCCAAAATACTGGGACCAGAAAACTCTTTTTTGAAAGCTATCGAAGAAAGATTGGGTTTAGATATAATTGTTCGTCAAGGAGAAGTGCTAATTTCAACTGATAAACTTGAATATCAAAAAGAGATTGAAAATGTATTTACAGTTTTAGAAAGAATTTTTGAAAAAGTACTAGATATTTCTCTTCCTGATCTTACGGTTATTTTAAATAATCTAGGAACAAGCAGCCCAGAAACATTAATAAAATTATACCTTGATAAGACAATTTTGTTTACGACTAATAATGGTCGAGTAATTTACCCTAGGACTTTAAATCAAAAGATTTATATTAAGTCGCTTGTTGACAATGATATTACTTTTTCCGTTGGCCCAGCAGGAACAGGCAAAACATTCTTAGCTGTATTGTTTTCGATAAATAGATTGCGAGCTAATCAAGCTAAAAAAATAATTCTCGTGAGACCAGTAGTTGAGGCCGGAGAAAAATTAGGGTTTTTACCAGGAGATTTGAAAGATAAAATTGATCCTTACTTGATCCCTTTGTACGATGGGCTAAACGAAAGTTTAGGTAAAGAAAAAGTCGATAAAATGATTGAAAAAGGAATTATAGAAGTAGCTCCGTTAGCTTATATGCGGGGAAGAACGTTAGAGAATGCTGTTATTATTTTGGATGAAGCCCAAAATGCAACTCTTTTACAAATGAAAATGTTTCTTACTCGTTTGGGGTATAATTCGAAAATGATAATAACTGGAGATATTACTCAAGTTGATTTACCAAACAAGAATTCTTCTGGCTTAATTGAAGCTATTTCTTTGCTTGAAGGCATTAAGAATATTGCTATTGTTCGGTTTGAAAAGAATGATATTATGCGTCATCCATTAGTGTATAAAATAATCGAAAGGTATGAGAGCAAAAAATGAAAATAAATTTATTTGTTAATTGTTTACAAGAAATTGCTTTTGATTATAAAAAAATAATTAAAGATTTTGAAAAACAACTGTTTAAAAAGAAAGAAATAGCCCTAGTCTTGGTCGATGAAGGGGAAATAAAAATAATAAATAAGCAATTCCGGGAAATTGATAGGGTAACTGATGTTATTTCTTTTGAAGAAGATGATGAAAAAAACAAAAGATATTTAGGCGAGATATTTATTTGCATCAATAAGGTTTATGAACAAGCAAAAGCTTATAATCACAGTAATGAGCGAGAATTTGCCTTTTTATTAGTTCATGGTATTTTACACCTAATAGGCTTTGATCATCAAAATGACGAAGAAGAAAAAAAGATGGTTTTAGAACAAGAAAAAATTTTAGAAAAACTTAACTATAGGAGAAAATGATGGATAAAATTACTGAAAAAATGTATCAAGAAGCGTATAAAGCATATCAAAATGCTTATACTCCATATTCAAAATTTAACGTTGGTGCCGCAGTTTTATTAAAAGACGGCAAAATTATTGCCGGAAGCAACATTGAAAATGCTTCTTTCGGCTTAACAAATTGTGCTGAGAGAACAACGTTGTTTTATACATATTCACAAGGATATCGTCGGGAAGATATGGTAAAGTTTTTGGTATTGGCCAATACTAATGAGCCGATTTCACCGTGTGGCGCTTGCCGTCAAGTTATGGTGGAGTTACTAAATAAAGATACGGAAGTTATCTTAACTAATCTAAAAAAAGATGTTTTAACAATGACAGTCGCTGATTTGCTGCCTTATTCTTTTTCGGGAGATAATTTAAATGAGTGAGAAATTTAAATCTGGTTTTGTCGCTTTGATTGGCCGACCAAATGTTGGCAAATCTACTTTTATCAATTGTGTACTCGGGCAAAAAATATCCATTATTAGTAATAAACCACAAACTACGCGAAATAACATTCGTGGTATTTATACAACGCCAAAAGAACAAATAATATTTATTGATACTCCTGGAATCCATAAACCACAGAATGAATTAGGTAATTTTATGAACAAGGAATCATTTTCATCATTATCTGACGTTGATCTAATCCTTTTATTAATTGATGGGACAGACGATTATGGTAAGGGTGATGAATATGTTTTAGAAGCTTTGAGCAAAATAACGACGCCAATTTTTCTTATAGTCAATAAAATTGATTTAATTAAAGATAAGAATCGGTTGTTAGAAAGTATTGTTAAATTCCAAAATAAGTTTGCTTTTAAGGAAACATTTTACATTAGTGCTTTAAGTGGAGAAAATGTTGATTTGCTGCTGCAAAACATCACTGATAATTTAGAAGAAGGAGTAAAGTATTATCCGGAAGATCAAATAAGTGATCATCCAGAAGTATTTGTCATCGGTGAAATTATTCGCGAGAAAATTCTCACGTTAACCGAACAAGAAATACCTCATTCTGTTGCCGTTGTTGTTGAAGAAATGAAAGCCGACGAAGAAAATCCCGAACTTTTAAATATTCACGCAACTATCTATGTGGAAAGAGCATCTCAAAAAAAGATAATTATTGGTAGCCAAGGCTCAATGATAAAAAAAATAGGAACCTATGCGCGCAAAGATATTTTAAAAATAGTTGGGCAAAAGGTTTATCTAGAGTTATGGGTTAAAGTAGAAGAGAAATGGCGCGACAAAAGATTATTATTAAAAAGATTGGGATATTATTTAGACGATAAATAGTTTTTGAGGTGATATAATGCAATTAGAAGAAGGAATCGTGATTAAAGCTAATAAGTATCAAGAAAATTCGAAAATATTAACTATTATCAGTAATCAAGGAACCTTTACTTGTTTGTCACGAGCTTCTAGCAGTTTAAAAAGTAAGAATTATAGTTATTCTCAATTGTTAACTAAAATTGCTTTTAACATTAGTAAAAGTAAAAGAAACTCTTTTGATATCTTATCAACGGGAACGGTTATTAATAATTATTATAAAATTAAAGAAGATTATCGCAAATTATCTAGTTCTCTAGTAATATTAGATATTACTAATAATCTAAGTAATTATATTGATGATTTTTCTACATTGTACACTTTTATATGTATTATTTTAGAAAGGCTCCAGGATACTAATTACCAAGAATATTATGAAATTATTTTCCGGTTAAAATTATTATTTTTATTGGGTGTCGGACCTACTTTTTCAAAGTGTGTAGTTTGTGGCACAAAAGATGATTTAGTTTTCTTTGATTTTTATAGTGGTGGGATGAAATGCAATGGCTGTAGTGGTGATGAAAAAAAAATATATCGCGGAGATTTTTTGAAAACCTTGCAAGTCCTTTATAACACAAAAATAGAAAATATAACAGATGATGTATTAGCGCTATTACCAAATCATGTAAGCATGATAAATGAATTTTTAGATGCTTATTATGAACATTACCTCGGATATGTTAGCAGTGCGAGAAGCATTATCAACAAAATTTCAAAAGCTAAATAATTAGACCACCAGCAGTTACTAAATAGTAACTGTTTTTTTATGGCTAATATTTACTTTTATGGCATAATAGTGTATAATAATTACTATCTAGTGGAGGTACATTGATGAATGATAGTTTAATTAAAGCTAGTCTTTACGCCCGTAAGGAAATGAAAGATGATCCCGCGAATTGCGCTGAAAAGCGTTGGCAAGAAAAAGATGTAGTAACAAAGAAAATTCTTTATGATGGTCAGAGCTTAGAAAACGTCGTTTTTAATGGCCAAGGTACTGTAGCAATAACGGATAAGATTAAGAAAAATAGCGCTAGTAGTTTGTTGATAACAGCTGATACAAAAATTGAAAATATTACACCTCGGCCAAGTTGTGGCGTGATAATAAATTTTGAAGAACAAGATTTATCAGCCTATAACCGTGTGTCAGTGTGGATTTATATTGATGCTGTTGGCTATCATAATTTTTATTTTCA
Organism: Bacilli bacterium; assembly: GCA_035270985.1. Taxonomy (GTDB): domain Bacteria; phylum Bacillota_I; class Bacilli_A; order ML615J-28; family CAG-698; genus JAAYBG01. The sequence continues at coordinate 24,388 of DATESD010000128.1, forward strand.
TTTCACTTTTGGAAATAATGGTGAAGAAGTACTGCATGCCCCGAGTTTATTACCGAATCAATGGAACCATGTAATTTGGGAAGTGGGACGAGTAAAACGTGATAATGTTAAAAAAATCTCGATTACACCTTTTTTAATGGGATGTCCACCTGAAGCTGAGCCCACTTTGAAAGTATATATTGATCAAGTAGCAGTGGAAAAAGTTGTTGAAGATTATGATTTGGGTTGGCAACTACAAGATAGAATTGCTTATTGTCATAGTGGCTTTTGTTTAAAATCAGAAAAAATTGCTGTTGTCCAAACAACTAGCAGCGATAAATTTTATATTTACAATTCAGATAAAAAACTAGTGTTTACGGGTAGTCCGCAAACAATAATGAATGATCTAGGTGGATTTAATTTGCTGGATTTTACAGCATTAAAAAAAGCTGGCGAGTATTACTTGCAAATTGATAATCGTCAAACTAACCCTTTTATAATTGCGGAAAATCCCTATTTATCATCGATTTGGAAAAGTTTGAATTTTCTGAGAATGCTAAGATGTGGCGAAGAAGTTATTGGTGTCCATAGTGCTTGCCATTTAAATTGTCGGACAATGCATGAAGATGGACGTAGTGTTCCTAATTTTGGTGGTTGGCATGATGCTGGTGATGTTTCTCAATTTGAAATATGTACCGCAGAAATGGCTCATGCAATTTTGGATCTTGCGGGAAAAGTAAAAGCAAAGAACAAAACGCTTTATGAACGACTTTTAGAAGAAGCAAAAGTTGGAATTAATTGGTTATTAAGAACTAGATTTGGGGATGGTAATCGAGTTTTAGGTGTGACCTATAAAATTTGGCGGGATAATGTTTTAGATCCAACCAATCAAACAGTATATTGTGGTAATGCAGAGAATAGTCCTTTTGAAAATTTCTGTGCTGCCGCTGCGGAGGCGGTAGCTTACAATGCATTTAAAGAAGAAGACCCCACATTTGCGGATTGGTGCTTACGCTCAGCAATAGCAGATTTTAGTGATGGCCAAAAAGGCTATGAAAAGGGTATTTTCTCAAAACGTTGGGGTTCAAGCATTGTCGCTCAAGCATCTGGTGAGGGTGCTCTTGTGGCTGCGGAATTGTATGCAATCACTAAAGATGAAAAGTATTTAACAATAGGTATTAAATATGCTGGTGATGTTCTTTCTTGCCAACAACAAGTTTATCTACCGAGTGATAAACCATTACGAGGTTTCTTTTACGAAGATCCTGAGCATCAATATATTTTAGCTTATGAGCACCGTGGTCACGAACAAACACCGATTCAAGGTTTAGTTCGTTTATGTGAGGTGGCTCCTAAGGACATAAATTATCCAAACTGGAAAAAAGGCTTAGAATTATATGCTGAGTATATTCTGGGCACATGTGATTTAGTTTCTCCATACAACTTGTTGCCAGGTCATGTTTATGATTTAAATAAAATAAATATTGAGCATTTTACAATTAATCGTACAAGTGGAAATCCAGAAAAAGCCTTAGAAATTCTTAAGTCGCAAATTAGGACAGGAATTAAAATAACAGAAGATATATATATAAGGAGAATGCCAATTGCCGTTTCACGAAGAGGCTTTCATGCTACCCTTTTAAGTAAAACTAAAGCTGTTTCGCTAATCGCTGAACTATTTAATAGTGATAAATTACGGCAAGTAGTAACTAATCAACTGGAATGGGTGTTAGGAAAAAATCCTTTCGCATCTTCGACGATGTATGGTGAAGGATATAATTATCATCCACTCTATGTAGCTTTTTCTGATCAAATTGTTGGGTCTTTACCTGTGGGCATAAAAACGTATGAAGATATTGATGCTCCCTATTGGCCAACTATAAATAATGCAGTTTACAAAGAAATATGGGGACATACTACGGGTAAGTTCTTATGGGTTATTAGTGATTTGATTAAGTAAATGTTTTGTAAAACCAATGGAATTTCATTTTCATTTGTGATATAATATTTAAACGTAAATTATGGAGGCTCAATATGATTTTTTCGAAAATAAAAGGTGTTTATATAAGTGAACATAAAGGACATAAAGAACTTTCTTCCTCAACTCCATATGTCGAGTATTTAACTCCGGAGTATGTTTATATTTTTCTTTCCGAGCAAGGTAGCCCTTGTGAGGCGTTGGTAAAAGTAGGAGATAAAGTAAAATTCGGGCAATTAATTGCGATGAAATCGGGAAGATTTCCTTCGCCGATTCATTCATCGGTAAGCGGTGAAGTCGTAGCCATTGACAGTAAAATGTGGCATTCTTCAGGGAAGATGATTCCCACAATTCAAATTAAGAATGATTTTTTAGAAACTAAAGATGAAAGTATCAAGGAAAATGATGTTTCTGAGTTTACTAAAGAAGATATTATTGAAAAAATTAAAGCTTGTGGAATTGTTGGTTTAGGTGGAAGCGGCTTTCCGGCATATGTAAAGTATATTGGAAAAGATAAAGTTAATACAGTCATAATTAATGCTGTAGAATGCGAACCGTATATTAGTGATAATTATATGATTATGAACAATCAAATGGACGAATTAATTTTAGGAATAAAATATATAATGCGAGCCGTTGAAGCAGCTAATGCTGTTATTGCTATTAAAAAGAACAAGGTTGAATTAATTGAAAAAATGCGCCCATATTTTGATGCTGAGCCAGAAATTAGCATGTTTTTAGTAAAAGATGAATATCCTGCTGGGTGGGAGAAATATTTAGTACAAAAAATTATGAAGAAGAATTATAATACACTTCCTTGTGAGGCTGGTGCGATTGTCAATAATGCGGCAACAGCATTAGCAATTTATAAAGCCGTTAGACATGGCATTCCCCTTGTTGAAAAAATGGTAACTATTTCTGGTCGCGGCCTTAATGATCCAAAAAATGTTTACCTAAAAATAGGAACTAAATTAAATGATGTTGTTAAATTTATTGGTGGCTATATTCCTGACTTGGGAGAGGCATATTTTATCGCTGGTGGTCCAATGTCAGGGAAAAGCATTCCTTTTGATTCATTAGTAGTAAACCGTTCTTTAACAAGTGTTGTTGTTATGCCTAAATTAATTGATGATACTGTTTATAGTTGCTTAGGCTGTGGTAAATGTGTTGAAAATTGTCCAGCATTTTTATCGCCAGTGCAAATTAAGAACGCCTTAGATGCTGGAGATACAGATTTATTGCGTGAATATCATGCTGAGAAGTGTGTGCAATGCGGATTGTGTTCATATATTTGTCCATCGAGGATTGAATTAACAGAGAGTGTCAGTAAAGCGAAAGCTCTACTGATGAAGAGGTAGCATAATGACTGAACAGAGAAGATTTTTATTAGGTAAAGAACCTTTTATTCGTAAAGCTGATAGTCCTAAATATGGTACTGATGTTATAATGGGTGATTTGATGAAGGCGTTAATTCCCCTTATTTTATTTGGGTGGATTAAGAATGGCTTACTGCCATATATTAACCTAGCAAATGTATCGTTTTGGACAATGATTAAGCCACTTGCCTTTGTTTTTATCGGTGGCTTTACTTGTTGGCTATTAGAATTCATTGCTTATAAATACTTTTTCAAAGAAAAAAAACCATTATATAAAGTAAAAAATTCTTTTGCTCCGATACCAGGAATAATTCTTGCGATGATGTTGTCAGTCAACACACCAATTTGGGTTTTGATTATTGGATGTTTTTTTGCTACTATTGTGGGAAAAATATTGTTTGGTGGCTTCGGCTATAATATTTTTAATCCAGCCCTAGTTGGCTATTTATTTGTTGGTGTTGCTTATTATGGCGTTATTATAAAAAATGGTGGTTTTGCTAATCCTATGGAAGTAGAGATTATGGCTGGGGTTACGCCAATGGCTAATTTTGCTAGTAATCCTCTAGCGAGTATTGATGTCTTAGTGGGATCTTATGGTTCTTTAGGCGATTTTTTCCTGGGAACTGTTCCTGGCTCGCTAGCGGAAACAAGTGCTTTACTATGCATTATTTCATTTATTTTTTTAGTTATTAGAAAAGTAATTAGATGGCAGGTCCCAGTTATTTACGTGGGCACTGTCTTCGTTCTAACATATATTATCGGAGCCTTTAATGGTTATGCTCTAGATCTACGATATGCCTTATTTAGCATATTTAGTGGAGCATTAATGTTTGGTGCTGTTTTCATGGCAACTGAACCAGTGACTACGCCAAGAACTCCTAATGGAAAAGTTATTTTCGCGTTGGGATTAGGTGTCCTAACGGTTTTATTTAGATATATGAGTAATATGCCCGAGGGTGTTGCTAGTGCAATTATGGTTATGAATCTTTTTACTGTAATTATTGATCGAATTGCCGCTAAAGCACGAGTAGAAAATAAAAAGTCGAAAGTAGCTTTAAATTATGGAATTATTGCTTTAATACTAATCGGGATAAGTAGTTATCCAATTATTGCTTACGCTAATACGGTAACTTTTACTCCTGAAGATGTTGTTATTGCCGGCGTGAAACAAGATTTTATTAGTAAAAATTTCATTTACACAACATATGTAGGCAATAGAAAAGCAATTGTGACTGTTGATTTAGAAGGAAATATCATCGATGTTAGCAATCAAAAATATAATTCAACTGAGTATTTAAATGCTTATGAACAGAAAATTGCTGTTTATGAAGCTAAAAATTATGCTAAGTATCCGTATTTAACTGATGTTACTGCAGTAGGTGATAATACTATCTTAACTATAATTGCTCGCCGACCGTCTAATTACGCTAAAGCTGTTACCTTCCTTGTTACTTTCAACAAACAAGGAAAGCTTGTTGAGTTTTCGGCGGACCCGGTAGCTTTACAATCCGATAAAAATACAGTCTACCTGCCGATTAATGGTCTTTATCCTGAAGATATTTTACCAGCAGATATAATAATTAATCAAGGAAATTTGGCTAATGTTGAAATAATTGCAACAGCTACGCAAACAACGGTTTTATTTATAGGTGTGGCAGAATTTGCCTTAAATTATATCAGCCATTTGAATTTTGATGCTAATGGGATGATTACTAACATTATTCCTCTAAGTAATACTGCAATGTTTAATTTTATGATTAGCAAATTAGCGTTGGGGTTATTTGGGGAGGTAAGATGATGAAGAATATGCCGAAAACAATAAAATATAGTTTGTCTTTAGTTATCCTAGGAATTATCGCTGGCGTCTTATTAGCTTATGTTAATTCAATTACCGCACCGATAATTACCGCTCGTGAAGAGGCTGAGTTAAAAGAAGTACTAGAATCTTATTTTGTATGTGATAAATTCAGTGATGTAACTGCTGATTATGAGTTAGATAAAGGGATTGAAAAAGTTTATTTTGGATATATCGATAATGTACTTTCTCTTGTAATATATCAAGCCTCAGCTAATGGCTACGCCGGAAAGGTTACTTCTTTGGTGGGAATTGATTTGTCTACTGATAAAATAGTAGATGTTCCTGTTGCTAATGCTGATAGTGAAACAAGTGGTATTGGTTCATTGGTTGTTGGCCATGACTTCGGCCTTGCTGGTAAAAATATTGGTGATTACGAATTTGAAGTTATTGCTGGGGCAACTGTTTCTTCCAAAGCGGTTAAAAATAGTTTAGAGACAGCGATAAATCATTACCTGAAAAACAAAGATCTTTTTGTGAAGGGCTCTTAGGTGATAGGGATGACAAAATTACAAAATTTTACCAAAGGGATAATTAAAGAAAACCCTATTTTAGTTTCTGTCCTTGGACTTTGTCCGACATTAGCGATTACGATATCGGTTGAGAATGCCTTAGGCATGGGAATTGCTATTTTATTCGTCTTAACATTTTCCAATTTAATAATATCTTTAATTAGAAATATTGTTCCTAATGAAATAAGAATTCCAATGTTTATTGTTGTTATTGCTACTTTAGTGACTTTAGTTGATATGTTGATGGGAGCATTTTTACCAGCCTTGCATAAAAGTTTAGGAATTTTTATTCCTTTAATCGTTGTTAATTGTATTATTTTAGGAAGGGCAGAAGCATATGCTTCCAAAAATAAACCTTTAGACAGCGTTATTGATGGCGTGGGAATGGCACTTGGCTACACAGCTGTACTAGTTGTTATCTCTTTCTTACGAGAATTTATGGCTAGTGGAGCCATTACAATATGGGGCAATTTAAAATTGGATTTAAATGCTGATCGATCAGCGCAAATATTTACAAGTTTCTTTACTAGTCCGGCGGGAGCGTTTATTGTTCTAGGATTAATCTTAGGAATTGTTGCAGCCCTGCGTAATAGGAAAACCGAGGTGAAAAAGCAATGAAAGAAATCTTAAGTCTTGCTTTTAGTGCTATATTAATTCAAAATGTTCTCTTATCACGTTTCTTAGGAATTTGTCCATTCATGGGTGTTTCTAGCAAGCGTTCATCGGCTGTGGGAATGGGATTAGCTGTTGTGTTTGTTATTACTTTATCTAGTGTAATTTCTTGGGCTTTGTACAATTATGTTTTGGTAGCCTTTGAAATGACTTATATGAAAACTATTATTTTTATATTAGTAATTGCTTCTTTAGTACAAATAATTGAGATGTTTATCAAAAAAATATCACCTGCTCTTTATAAGAGCTTGGGAATTTATTTGCCTTTGATTACGACTAACTGCGCTGTTTTAGGAATGGCGACAATTGTTGGCAGTGAGGAATATACGTTTCTAACAGCACTTGTCTTTTCGTTTGCATCAGCAGTTGGCTTTTTATTAGTAATGTATATTTTCTCAACTTTACGCGAGAGAATTGATAATGGCAATGTCCCGAAACCCTTTAAAGGGGTTCCGATTGCGCTAATAACAGCCGGAATTATGGCGATGATATTTGCAAAATTTGCGGGGGTGATTTAAGATGGCCTTAAGTTTTTTCTCGCAATACGTACTGCCACCACTATTATTAGCTGGTGTAGGAGCAATTTTTGGAGTGTTAATAGCAGTTTTTTCTAAAGTTTTCTTTGTAAAAGTTGATGAAAGAGTTGAAAAAGTAACGGAATTATTGCCAGGTTATAATTGTGGTGCTTGTGGAATGCCTGGATGTCGTGGTCTTGCGGAAAAAATAGTCAGTGGCGAGAAAACAGCAGTTGATTGCAAACCGATAAAAGCATTAGGCATTGACCAAATTCGTCAATATTTAGCGGAGGCTAATGCCAAACAAACAAACAAATAAATAATATTAGAAAAAACCTCCTTTTGCTTGTTATTAGCGTGGAGGTTTTATCTTCTTTTGCACTTTTAAGTGGATTGACAAAAAATGTATAATATGATATAATATGCAAGGATGTTAATCGCAATTTACAGGGGAAAAGAGGATTTTTATTATAGATTTTAATATAAGTTAGAATGTTACTAACTTTTTTATTTGTATAAATCTAAGACATTACCCCTTTACAAAATTATTTGATTATGGTAATATGATATTTATTAGAAAAGGAGCATTATAATGGCAGATATTAGTATGGAAAAATTCGTCGCTTTTTTGAAAAACCAGGGATTTGTTTATCAAGGAAGTGAAATATATGGCGGCTTAGCCAATACTTGGGATTATGGTCCGTTAGGTGTTGAATTAAAAAACAATATAAAAAAGGCCTGGTGGCAGAAATTTATCCATGAATCACCTTATAATGTAGGAATGGATAGTGCTATTTTAATGAATCCGCGGGTATGGATTGCTAGTGGCCATGTTGGCGGATTTAGTGATCCTCTAATTGACTGTAAAAAATGTGGTACTCGCTATCGCGCTGATAAATTAATAGAAGAACACACTAAGGGCGAAATCACTGGTGATGGAATGAGTGATGAGGCTTTAATTAACTTTATTAGAGAAAAAGAGATAAAATGCCCTTCTTGTGGAGCAAATAACTTTACTGATATTCGTAAGTTCAATTTGATGTTTAAAACTAACCAAGGCGTTATCGAAGATGAAAAAAATGCTGTTTATCTTCGCCCTGAAACTGCTCAAGGAATTTTTGTTAATTTTAAAAACATCCAAAGAACAACAAGAAAAAAATTGCCTTTTGGGATTGGCCAAATAGGTAAAAGTTTTCGTAATGAAATAACCCCAGGGAATTTCATTTTTAGGACTCGTGAATTCGAACAAATGGAACTTGAGTTTTTCTGTAAACCAGGAACTGATTTGGAATGGTTTGTTTATTGGAAACAGTATTGTCTTGATTTTTTAGATTACGTAGGATTAGATAAAAATAGAGTCCGTTCTCGGGATCATACCGCTGAAGAATTAAGTTTTTATTCGAAGGCGACAACAGACATAGAGTTCTTATTCTATTTTGGCTGGGGTGAACTGTGGGGAATAGCAGACCGAACTGATTATGATTTAGGTGTTCACCAAAAGACTTCCCAAGAAAATTTAGAATATTTTGATCCGGAAACCAACACAAAATATTTGCCTTATGTTGTTGAGCCATCATTAGGAGTTGAAAGATTATTGCTTTCGGTACTAACTAGCGCCTATGAAGAAGAAGTTCTTGAAAATGGTGAAACCCGAGAAGTGTTGCGGCTTAAACCTTTTTTAGCTCCGAAAAAAGTAGCGGTCTTACCATTAGTAAACAAATTAAGCGAGGAGGCTTTGCAAGTTTATAATCTTTTAATCAAAGAATTTGTTTGTGACTATGATACTAGTGGTCAAATAGGGAAAAGGTATCGTCGCCAGGATGCTAATGGAACTCCATTTTGTGTTACTGTGGATTTTGATACTTTAGAAGATAAGATGGTTACAGTTCGTGAACGCGATACAATGAAACAAACACGAGTAAAAATTGATGAACTAATTAGTTATTTAACAAAATTATTAAAATAGAGGTGAAAGGTATGCGCATATCCGAGGCAACGATTAGAAAAATAAGTGAAAATGCTGATATTGTTGCGATTATCGGCGAGCATATTAAACTAGAAAAAAAGGGAAGCGATTATAAGGGACTTTGTCCTTTTCACAATGACTCTAACCCTTCATTATCAGTTTCACCAAGCAAAAAGGTTTTTAAGTGTTTTAGCTGTGGCGCCTCAGGCAATGCCGTAGGATTTGTTCAAAGATATAAAAATTTAAGTTTCCCTCAAGCTGTTAAGTTTGTTGGTGAAAAAATGGGAATTATGATTGATATTGATGATAATATTGATCAAAATCTCCAAAAATATTTTCAAATAATGCAAAATGCCGCGAGTTACTATGAATTTTATCTAAAAAATTCACTAGAAGGTAAAGAGGCTTT
>DATESD010000129.1:0-3397 GCA_035270985.1 Bacilli bacterium
TGGGGTCTTATGTCTTCGGGTATCTGAAAAGAGATACCTTGAAAATCTAATTCATTCATTTTGTTTACTAAGTTCGCTGACATTAGTATTCACCTCTTGATTTATGTTTTGGTGCGGCCAAAATGATGCTTGGGGGGTTGCTGTAAGAAATTTATTCTTACTCATTTTGGCCGCAAGTAGAAATAAGTTAAATTAAGTTCTACTTACTTCAACTGATTAGTTAAAAAGTCAATGTAGTCTGAGATGTCAAACTCTTCATCAACGCCTCTTTCATCTAAGTGCTCTTCATACAAATCTCCAACTTCTACTTCTGACACTTCTGTGCCGTTAGGTAATCTTATTTCAACAAACTTGCGATAGATTGACTCACGCATATCTCTATCTGATAACCATGCGTACTCTGTGCCAAACTCTAATGTATTGTCAATAGTTTCAGCAAGGTCTGCTAAGATTGATGGGATAATGTCCATATCTTTTTCTCGCCAATACTTACCTAAGTCATCATAGGCAATTTCATTCTCAAACTTTGAGACTAACCAAGACACAGCGTCTGCTCTTGTGTATGCCATTTGACCTAATGCTAATTCTTCTGCTAATTCATTTGTTAATCCTAAGTTAATCAACTCAACAAACACGCCTACTTGACCGTAGTAGTGTCCAATGAAGACGAAGCCCTCTGATGTAGTTGCCATAAATGTCATTTTATTCATTTTATTATTCTCCTTTTCTTTTCTTATTACTTTTTATTTTTCTTTTTCTTATACATATATTATAACATAAATTATATTATAAGTCAATTATTAAGCGTCTTCGTCTATAATTTGTATCATATTTAGTGCTTTGATAGGAATTGCCAATAAGTTTAAATCAACGCTGTTTAAATAGATAATCGTGTCCTCAGTGATTGGGGCCGCAAAAGAACGGCGGGTTCGTTCGTAGTCAATCATTGGTTCACGCAAGTAAAGTAGTTCGAGTTTTTCAATGCATTGGTCTAATAGTTCCTTTTGTCGTCCTGTGCGTGGGCTTGCCATAAGTCGCAGGCTATTGCTTAACGAATGGTCTCCTGTGGATGATAGTAGGGCATTAACTGATAAGATTGAGTCTTTTGTTAGTTTGAACCATACTGTATCGTTATCTATTAGTTCAAATGGTTTCTCGATTTGAAGGCTAATGAAAAGCTGGGCTGTTTGGTGGCCTAGTCTTTCTGCTATTTCTAAGTAAGTGGGTAGTTCTTCAGGTTTGTTTAATTTAATTATTTGATTATCTATTGTAAGTTCTAACATAGTATCTTTCTCCCTTAAAATTATTTTTTGTTTTCTTTCTATATATATTATATCATTTTTTATGTGTTTTGTCAAGAAAATGAAATATAATGCGTGAAAGAGAGATTAATCGTGGACCAGACCGAAAGGATAGGATTCTTAAAACCAGCATCAATCTTCCCAGCATCAATCTCCCCAGCATCACCACCACCCACAGTCTCCACCCCCTTGACTATTTGTCAAATTTTTGTTATAATATATATATCAAAAGAAAAAATTAGTTTTGAAAAAGCACCACACAATTATGCTGGAATTTTCTTGACTAATTTCTTAATTTGTGTTATAATATATATATAAGAAAGAAAAATAAAAATAAAAAGGAGCGATAATATGCTAATACTTAAACAACCAGCATCAGATTTAGGCCTCAACGCAAAAGAAGCACAAAACATAATGATGGTCTTTGAGGGCTTTATTAACACAAGAGAGGCACACAAATATGATGGTGAAACTTTATTCACAGAAACTCTTGGAGTTAACTCTGAGATGGCAATAGAACTTGAAACTATTGATGGCGTGGAATACCAAATCACTGACGTATGGAGGCTAAAATAATGCGGCCAAAAATTACAGTAATTTCACATAGAATGCACGGCCTGACAAAAGCACAATTAGATGCGGCCGCACAAGAGTTAGATAAACAAATTATGCAATACGGATTAGATTACTTTGAAACAGATATTGATGGTTTATATGTTTTATCTGTTGAGTATCCAGCATTAGCAATAGAAGTAGATTTCGAAACTTTTGATGGCTCTTACTTTGAAGTAATAGGCGTAAATGATTTATAAAAAATAGAAAAGAGGAATAGAATATGAAAGACTTACACCCACTATTATTAGAAGTTTTAGAAAACTTCGCAAAAGAACACAATGTAAAATTAACGAAAATGAATAGCAAGCATACTGATGCTGGACTAAATACCAGCATTTCATTTACTTCCACTGATCACGATGCTCTTGCGGCCGAATTTGATATGTATGCGACTTCTTTTGGACTCCCTGCGGGCCTTTACGGCAAGACATTTGACACTGAGCAGTTAGGTATGATCAAAATTACTGGCTGGAACAACTCAAAAAGAAAATACAAAGTGCAGGTTCGTTCCGTAAGCACTGACAAAGGTCATGGAATTACGACAAACTTTTTACACGAAATTATAAAATAAGAAAATAGGAGGTGCGGCCAAAATGCTGACACAAGAAAAACCAAAACCAAAAAACTATTACAAAGCTAAAGAACATTTAGCCAGCATCAAACATATTAGCCACCCTTATCTGAATCGCAATGATGAGGTTTCGGGCCGCACATATTTTGCTTTTGGAGACGTACACGGTGAATTCGATATGATGATGGACGCTCTTGGTAACGCTGGATTTGATATCCTTAATGACGACCACCATATCATTTCTCTTGGGGACTCTTTTGACAGGGGTCGCCAGAACCTAAAAGTTTATCAATTCTTAATGTGGATGATTTCAAAGAAACGATTAGTGTCAATTTTAGGCAACCACGACACATTCCTACAGGAGTTCATAGACCTTAACAGAGCAATGCTGGACTTTAATACACGCCACAATGGCTTTGATAAAACTATTGCCGAATTTGCGGCCGTAAATCACTGGGAAGTACGCAAGCATGATATTAGAGTTCTTGCTGCAAAAGCCCAGCATCTAAATATCCGCAAATTCTTAAACCATACGGTGCCATACTTTGAGCTTGGGCAGTTTATCTTTACTCATGCTGGTATGACAGAAGTAGATGATGGTGCGTGGGAAATCAATAACTGGGCTCAGACACCAGCGTTTGTAAGAGATTACAAGACTTTTGGCCGCACGCATGTGTTTGGTCACTGGGGAGCCTTCAAGTTAGAAGATAATGACGTGGAAACATGGGCGGGCATGCCGTTTATACACAAATATGGTGGATTCATCGGACTTGATGCTTGGTGCGGCCTAAGTAAGCACATATTAGTGGCTAAGTTCGCTAAGATTAACGGAGATTGGGAAATAGTAAGTATAGATATATAAGACTGGCTGATGCTGGTCTTTTTTTATGCAATTTTTTAAGGTCGGTAA
>DATESD010000130.1:0-2473 GCA_035270985.1 Bacilli bacterium
CCAACTTTATCAACTCGCGCAACACAAACGCCGCTAACAATAAAGCTTCCTGATAGTAATTCTTCTTTCGTCGTTTTAACTATCGATTCTGCTTCCCCTGTTAGTAAGGCCTCATTTACTTCAACCGTTCCCTCTAAGATAATACTATCCGTACAAACCTGTTTCCCCGGAGTGAAGAAGATAATATCATCAAGAACAACTTCCTTAACTGGAACTTCCAGTTTAACCCCATTACGAATTAAAGTAGCAGTCGGTGCTGACACTAAAGCCATCTTTTCAACTGTTCTTTTGGCTTTAATTTCTTGAAAAATTCCAATGATTAAATTGGCAAAGACAACCGGAACGAAGCCGATCATATTCTCCGGGCTTTTAAAGATAATTAAAACTATCGCTATTATCAAGTATAAAATGTTAAAAAATGTTATAACGTTGCTAGCAATAATCCCTAAAATTGATTTACCTTTATTGCCTGAGGCAATATTTGCTAACCCTTGTTCTTTTCTTTCGGCAACTATTTCTTCGTTTAAGCCTTCTTTAATCTTTGTATCATAGTAACGGATGATTTGTGGTTTCTTTTCCACAATTATTGGTTTCTTCTCTTCAATCTCGATATCATCATTGATAGTGATATTAATTGTATCAATCGTTTCTTTTTGGCGAAGTTCCAGCAAATTCTTTGTTTCATCGCTAATAACCTTAATTTTTTGGCGACTATTTTTAGTGGGCGCGCTTAAAATTGCCTCTTCTTTTTTAACCTTAGAATCGCTTTTTTTGTTTTTTATGGTAGCTATCTTTTTTTTAATATCTGCTATCTTTTTTTCTGCCATAATTTCCCGCCAATTAATCCTTTTTATTTACTATTATTCTACCATATTTAAACAATCATTACAATAATTTAATAAATTTGCTTTTATTGTCAAACAAAAAAATAAGGGACCTGCCCTTATTTTTTTTCTCCATACATTGCTTTTTTAATAACTAGCATCTGATCTTTGCCTTGTAAATATTTTATAATTGCTAAACCAAATTCTAAACTATAAGCCATTGATTTTCCTGTTATAAATTTGTTGCTGACGACAACTCCTTTGTTCCCCATATATTTTCCCCCTTTAGAAGCTGTTTCGCAGCCAGGAAAACATGTGAATTTTTCCCCAATAAAATATCCTTCATCAGCTAACAATGATGGTGCGGCACAAATAGTCGCGACTAATTTTTCCCGTTTAACAAAGTCAGCAATAACCACTTTTATTTCTGGTGTTTTAGCTAAGACTTTGCTAACTGCTCCCCCACCAGGAATAACTAAAAACTCATAATCATTGTAATTAATATCCTTCAAGGTTTTTGCTAGCACTAAATGTAAATTATATTGACTGATGACTTCTTTATTATCATTTATCGTTACTAAATCAATCGCTAGTTTACTTCTTTGTAAAACATCATGTGTTGCTAGGGCTTCAGTATCTTCAAAGCCATTAGCAAGAATCATTAATCCCCGCATTTATTTCCTTCCTCCTTATGTAAATATTGACCGTATAATAGTTTTACGATATGAACAAAAATATCACTACGAGTGACTTGATTGCAAGTGAAATAGCCAATCGCTCCAGCTTTTTCTCTAATGTTTTCAATATCACTATACGCGGCCATTACATCAGCTAATTCTTTTCCTTCTTCTAAAATGCCCCGTTTAACATTAAGTGGAACCGGAATTCTCGTTCCCCCGGCATAATAAACCTTATCCTCTTCATCAATCAAAACACCCCAGTTGACTAAGAACATCACATTTTCGTGCATATTTACTCCAGCTTCTAAGCCAATTCGTAAGCCATCCTTAGGTAATGCGATGGCCCGATTATAAGCCCCGGTCATCGTCTCAGCGTCATCAAGTGGCTGACACTTTACTTTGCTATCGACAGCTATCCCAATTACAGCATAGCCAGGAATTGCTTCTTTAACCGCTTGTAATTTTGCGGCGTTTAGCGAGCCAAGATATATTTTATTCATGCCCTAGCAACTCTTTTAACCGCTTGTCATCAAAATCTTTGATAATAGCAATTAACATAGCTTTCGTTGCTTGTAAGTCATCAACATGAATCATTGTTGCTGTCGAGTGGATATATCGCCCTGGAACGCCAACTGTCGTCGCTAAGGTCCCGTTACCAGCATATTGCGCCTCCGCGGCATCAGTTCCCCCAGTTGATTTAAAGTATTGAAAATTTATATTATTAGTTTCTGCTAGATGCTCAAAATACTTAAATAATTCTGGATTCATAATACAACGTGGATCATAATACCTAATTAAAAAGCCTCCACCTAATTTACCATTCGCATTAATATCACCTTTCGGTAGAAAATCGCCAACTGGGCTAACATCAACCGCGAGAAATAAATCAGGAGTTATCATCGCACTCGCAACTTTGGCTCCTCTTAGGCCTACTTCTTCTTGTACCGTTCCCCCGGCAACAATAGTATT
>DATESD010000131.1:0-4164 GCA_035270985.1 Bacilli bacterium
CTCCTTTACTTCGTATAAGTATAATAACTCACTTTATTATACAACATTTTTATTTTTTTTGAAAGATATTTTTTGTACATAAAAAAAGTAAATAGTCTTTTCTTTTCATAAATAGCATAATTGTGTTTAAATATTAAAAAAAGCACAGCTCTTGCTATGCTTTTGTAGGTTAATTAGGCTAATTATTACGGTAGTTTTTATCGTCTAATTCAAAAGGATTCATCAAATAACGAATTCTTTGAATGATTCTTTGCCCTTTTACTTTGTCTGATTCATTGTTTGTTTCGCTAAAATGATCACCCAGTTTTTCAATACTAAGATTAGATGACATAAATACGGGTAAATCATTGTCCATACGATACTGAAGAATTGGTGATAAGATATCATCACGGACAAATGGCGTGTTGTTTTCACTGCCAATATCATCTAAAACCAGAACATCCACCATCTTTACCTCAGCGATTATTTCCTCAATATTATCGCCAATAGCACTCTTTATTTGTCGCATTAAATCCGGATAACAAGCAAATATAATTCTAATTCCTTTTTCTTCTAGGCGCTTTGCTAGGATTGCCAGGATGAAGGTTTTTCCCACACCAAATCCCCCATGCAAGTAGATACCTTTAATTTTTTTGCCTTTTTGATAGCCTTCACAAAATTTATCAACAGCTTTTAAAATATGAATTCGTTCTTTGGTTAAGAACATTTCTTCATTTTTATCATAATTACAGTGGAGAAACTTGATCGGATAAATATGGGTTTTTTCAATGTAAGGACAGTCTTTATAGGCAACCCTTACCTGGCCATTTTCATATTTTAAGGTTGTTATCATTTTGTCAGCAGTTGATTGGCAAGGAATTTTTCCAAGGCATTTAGCGCAAATTTTTGTATTATCTTTATGTAAGAACAGTTCAGCAAAACCACTTAAGATTTGTGCATCAGTCAAGCTATGCTGCTCGCAAAAATCGGCTATTTCTTTGCTTGTGAACAGTTCTTTTTTTATTTTTTCAATTCCGCTCATTTGCTTTTCCCCTTAAACTTTTCCTTCAATTCCGCTAGTGCTTTTTCTGTTTCCTCATCGGTTAATTCTACTTGAACA
This sequence comes from Bacilli bacterium, assembly GCA_035270985.1. Classification (GTDB taxonomy): domain Bacteria; phylum Bacillota_I; class Bacilli_A; order ML615J-28; family CAG-698; genus JAAYBG01. The sequence continues at coordinate 1,100 of DATESD010000131.1, forward strand.
ACATTTTTGTGTTCATCAACATATTTTTCTAACCACTCAGGGTTTTCCTTAACGCGTTTACCGTACTTCTTTTGCACTGGTTTGTTGATATAGTCAAGTGCCGCTTTTGCGGAATTAACGCCCGCTCTTTTCCAAGTGGCCGCTACCTTTTCAAAATAACTCGCTCCGGGTATTACACCTTGTTTTTCTTTTTCAATATATAAAATCATTACATTTATAACTTCTTGAGGTAAGCCTGTTGTGCGCTGCAAATTTTCAAACATTTCCAGTTCGCTATTTGTTGCCTTCATGCCTCCAATGCTTTCTAGCATGGATGCTAGGCTCATTCTTTGCAGCATTTCGATGATTTCAACAGTATCTTCATTTTGATCACTAGCAATATATGGATCCGGTGTCTTAGTGACAAATTTTGCTGGTTTATTTTTATTTTTTAAACTGTATATTGCCCGCGCATTCTTGGCAATATCTTTATATTTAAGATCCTTGTCTATCTCTATTGTACGCATTAAAGCTTCTTTCATTTCTTCTTCGTTTAAATTAAAATTATAGCTAATTTTTAAAATTTCGCTTTTAAATTCTTCGTCATCAAAGATTGTTGCCTCAAAGAAACTTGTATCAAAACTTAATTTGAATAACGCATAATCAAAATTAGCATTTTTAATGGTAATATCATATTTATTTTTGTTTAGAAAAGCCTTCGGCAAAGCCTTGTCTAAATCTAGACCTGTCATTTTAAAAACTTCATCAAAACTACTGCTAATATCTTTATAGCCCGAGTTCTTATTCTTACGCTTCATCACAACAGTTTTTTCATACTCAACTGAGCCAATTTGGCTCTGCAAGAAAGAAGATAATAAAGTATTTTCAAAGAAAAACTCCGTTAAAAGCGGTCTTTGCATTTGAAATATGTAAGTGTCTTTCGTCTCATTATAAAAACAAGCCATCAGGGCAACCCCTTCTAGCTTCTCCATCGCCTTTTTTAAATGGGAAGAGTTACTTATATTTAAATTATCAAGCAACTTTTTAATTTGATATTGCTCTTTATCATCTAAAGTATTTAAAACGAAATATAAGCTAAAACTATCAATCCCGATAAGGGGCAAGTATAACTGACTTAAAACAAAGATATCATCTCCACCTAAACAGAAATTTTTTTGCGTTTTAAAGGTATTATGGACTTCCATATTTTCCTCTCCTTCTTAATCTTAGCGATATAAACTTACTCCCTTAAAGGGTAATTTGTTATCTAGATATTTGTATATCCGATCAATAATTTTTGTTGCTTTACCTAAGGGTAATATTTTATAAGTTGTTACATTTAAATCAACAGCCGTTTCTGTTGGCCGTGGGCCAATAACAACAACAGTACAAGAATAATCAGGGCATTCATAGTATATCTCCCTAAAGTTTTTATTCTTAACTTTTAACACACCTTTTTCGCTAATGATCATTTCTTCAACAATCTTCTCAACTTCTTCGCTTCGTGCTCGATAGTATCTTGTGCGCAAATTATCTAAGTAGTGATTTTCGCCAGTTTCAAAATTATTTGAAAAATAGTCTCTAAATTTCATTTGCCTTCTCCTTAATTTTGTCCAATAGAATATCAATTTCCCATTCTAATTGTTGCAATCCATCAACTTCATTGTCAATTACAAAATCAGCCTTTTTTTTCTTAACGTCTAGCGACAACTGGCTAGATATTTTAATTAATGCTAGGTCCTCATCTATTTTATCACGTTTAATTAATCTTTCAAGTTGTTTTGCTTTTGAAACATAAACAACAATAATATAATCAAACAAATTTTCCATTTTTGTTTCATAAAGTAAAGGGACACTAATAAATAAAAATTCTGATTTGGCTGCTTTTGTTATCGCCTCAGCAATTTTTCCTTTTACATAAGGATGAATAAAATCCTCAAGAATTATTCTTTGCGAGGGATCACGAAAAACTACTTCACCAAGTTTACGACGATTAATCGATAAATCCTTATTTAAAATAGTTTCGCCAAAGGTGGCAATAGTTTTATAATAAACTTCCGTCCCGCGGAATAAAGCTTGGTGGGACAGATCATCGGCATCGATAACTTGATATCCCTTAGCTTTGATAATTTTTTCTATTTGTGTTTTACCCGTTGCGATAGAACCCGTTATTCCAATTACCATATTTTCACCTCATTTGTTGACATTTCTGACAGTAATAAGTTCCTCTTCCCCCAACAAATTCTTTCGTAAGTTCTCCCCCACAAACGGGGCATTTTCTCTGCATGTGAACTAGCAATTCATTTTGAAAACGACCGCTTATCTCATGAGCGTTAACAAAAGTTCTAATTGTTGTTCCCCCTAAGGAAATTGCTTTTTCCAGAACTTTTCTCGAACCAATCGCGATACTTTTATAATCATCGTCGGATAAACTATTAGCCGGTTGACAAGGATTTAAGCGCGCATAAAAACAAACTTCATTGGCATAAATATTACCTAAGCCACTAATGATTGTTTGATCTAATAAAACTGATTTGATTGGCCTTCTAGTTTTCATTAATTTATTCTTTAAATATTCAGCAGTAAAATCGGCTTCTAAGGGCTCCTTGCCAAGATTTGATAATGGCTTTTGTTTTTCTATTTCCTCTAAATCGACAGTTTTAAACAAATCCATAGTGCCGAATTTACGGGTATCATTATATCGCAATGTTCTTCCACTAGAAAAGCCAAATATTACATGTTCGTGCTTTCCCTTTGGTTCTTGATGCTTAACAGCGTACTTGCCTTCCATGCGTAGATGGGAAACTAGCGTCGCATCTTCAAATACAAATAGTAAATATTTTCCTTTTCTTTTTATAGCAACAATTTTTTGACCGATTAAACTTGCCTTAAAATCAGCAACAGTTGTATTTTTAATGATCGGCTCATAATAAATATCGAGAGACGTAATCTCTTCGCCAATAATTAATTCTTCTAAACCTCGACGAACGGTTTCAACTTCAGGAAGTTCAGGCATAATTATATTTTCTCGTAATGGATTCTTGTTCCATCAAATCTATCAATAAATTTGAAAGCCTCTTCTTCAC
>DATESD010000132.1:0-8144 GCA_035270985.1 Bacilli bacterium
TTATTATAATAATTTTTATTGCTTTTGTCAATTTAAAAATGCTTATCTGTTTTTTCTACCTTTAAATTTAGTTCTTCTTGTTTTTTTTATTATAATATATGAGTAGTAACTAATCACAAATGTCCCGCAAATTTGTGCCAAAGCAATAATGAGTGGATACAATCCTTTTGCGATAGTAAATATATTGGCTAACGGCCAAATATCAACCGGTTTATTCAAAAACATAAGATTTGTCGTAAAAATTATATTAAACAAATATACTCCCAAACAAAAAAGCATAAGGCTAATAGTATATGGAATAAAATCTTCCTTTTGGGGTTTGTAGTACTTAGAAAGAACGATTAATAAACCTACATAAATAGCTAAACTATGATAAATTAAACTATGAATAGTCAGGACGTGACATAAGGGATGAATAAGAAGAGCTGTTGAAGGGTAAAGAATAAACGCCAATCCGGCCACAATCTGACCATAAAAGATCCAAGTCTCTCCTAGCCTTTTAACTTTCCCCTTGCCATAGCTTGCTAGAGCAAGTCCATAAATGAAAATACTACAATAATATAACGGAATCCAATCATTAAGGCTTGCCCCGATTCTGATTGTTAGATTCCAAATTATCTTACAAATTTCCAAAATTAAAACAACCCAAAAAATAATGCGTATAGTTTTAGCAATTTTATCTTTCGGCAAGCGATAAGTAAAAACCAACAAAATAGTTATTAAAGTGAAACTTAATAGGATGAATATTAAGTGCTGCCACCCCATTAAACCAGGAACACTGCCAATTCCTTCATTAGAAAAGAATTTCATCGACCTCTTCCTTTCCGATTGCCATAATCTCTTTTTCAATTGTTGCGATAACGATAATTAGTAAAATCATATAATTAATAAAATAGTAACTAACATCAAATAACCCATATAATCCCGAAAGAAGAAAGCTAAAAGCAACTATCAATTTACGGATATTAATTTGACGAAACAATAAATAATATTTTTGTCCTAAATGAAACAGGAGCGCACCTCCACCGAATATTCCCGCCGTATAAACAGTATGCAAGATAGTGCTGTGCCCCCAAGTGTAAGTATCACCAGTTTCCGAAAAAGGCGCAAATAAGCCGTACCCAAAAATAGGTCTTTCTTTAAAGGCGGCAAGAATATCTTGATATATCGGGATTCTGCCATTGATACTATCAAAGTCAATTCTAAAAATATCTTCATAAAATTGGTTAAAATACTCCGGATATTTATATCCCGAGTAAACTAGGAAAAATGCGGAACACAAAATTAGAATATTAAACGTTGATAAAAAGGTCCAACGATCCTTGGCATATTTAAACAATAGCGGTAGCAAAAAAATAAGTCCTAAGGTAAGTGCAATAATAGAACCACGAGAATATGTAAAGATAATTGTTATCATTTGGCAAAAAGAAATAAAAGTATAAGCCATAGTTTTGCCAGTTTTATTTGTAATTGCTAAATAGAAAGTAAACGGAATAGTGAATAAAAGAATTAAACCAATATTGTTACTAATCCCCCACCCAACAGCGACTCCTTTTGAAAGTAAACTATCGATAACATTTTCTTGAATTAAATAATATGTAAGAACCTGTAAAATAATAAAGATCCCCAAATATGTTAACGTTCGCGCAAGATCTTTAAATCGTATAGTAGCAGTAGAAACAAAAAAACTGTAGAAAAACAAAAGTCCCACTGTACACAACAATACAAAACCTATTTGCTGCGAAAGATATTCGGCCTTTGTTGCCACACCGCCTAAAATAAGTGCTAGGCATAAAATAGCTAATCCAGCAAAAAAACTTCCTAACTTAATTTTGGGTTTATAAATAAAAATATGGGCAACGAACCCGATAATGACAAGCCCAAGTGCAAGATATAAATTAAATGGTACTGTATAGGCATCAAAAGGATGAGAAAAAACAAAAGGTGTAAACGCCGCAAGCGGAATAACAATTTGTGTATTTTTAAACAGCAAAAGAAACAAGAAACTTACAACTCCTATTACTAATAAAGCGAAATTTTCCGTTTTTATAATTATGCTATTATCAACTTCTTTGCTTATTTGTAAATAAGGAATTACCCAAAACAAGTAAAAAATAATTAATACTATTAAAAGATAACTTTTTTTGAAAATGTTTTTTGCTATATCCATATTCTGTCCTAACAAACGGCTTATCTAACTTAATTATACCATTTTTAATAGTTAAATAAAAGCCTTTTTTATGATAGCCTTGCTCTTTTGCGGTTAATCATAAAAATTATTAAACAAATAAAAGTGCTTATTATGTATCCGCTAAAGTTTATCGCCATGTCACTCCATAGCGGGCCTCGTTCAATAGCTAGTAATTGAAATAGCTCGGCAGTAATCGCAACAATTGCTCCTATTGATACTGATAAACCAACACTTCTAGAATAATAAGAACTTAGCGATGTAAAGGATAAATATCCAAATATTCCAATCACAAAAAATGATCCAAAATGTCCTATCGCTTTTCTAACTATCTGGTGAAATGTTTCATAATCAATTTCTATTTTTAAAAAATTAATGTTATCAATAATTTTAAATAAAAAATTAGCAACCCAACTCGATTCATTAGCTGATGTATCACCACTTTGTAACGATGATAAATAAATTAAAATAATACCAGCAATATATATTGTTAAGTAAAGATACCTCATATGACTTGTTTTTTTCATATTAATCCCCTTATACGTAAAAAGATGAGATTCTACTCATCTTTTTTATTTACTCTACTTGAAAAAATTACACTAAGGACTCCCGCAATTAAGAAAAACAAGGCGATAATAACATCTAATAACTTGATGCTTATTGTTAGGATGTCATAATTCATCCAAACTATAACAAAAGGCGAAGCTATTAAAAGCCCTAAAATAGCATAATACACTGTTTTATAGTGCTTTTCTAGGAGGATATTTATTAGTTTAGCAAAGTATATTACACCTAAAACACAGCCAACTAAGAAAATCACGACAATTAAAAAAGTATTTCCTAGATTGCTTAAGTCAAAAGATAAAATCCCCGCTAACAAATCTTTAATATTTGTTACTAAATAAATATAGTAGCCAAAAGCCATTAAAACTAATGACCCGCTAACACCCGGAATGACCATCGCCGCCGCACTAATAATTCCCATTAAAAATACTGTAATTAAAACGAAAAAACTTATATCCCCGGAAAAAGAGTTAGTGTTATTTATTAAGGGTAATATTACCATAACAACAACTGCTATAACTAAGGCCACAATATCTTTAAAAGCTATTTTTGCATTTTTTTTAGCGTTATTCCAAACACCAGGAATAGAGCCGATTACTAAGCCAATAAAAAATAAAATTGTTGGCAAGGGGAACATTACTAAGAGCTTAGCAATAACAAAAATCGAAATAATAATTCCAATTATAACTCCCACCAAAAGTGTCCATAATTTTTTTAGTACTTGGATGGGGTGCCGAAGGATATTGCTGAATGCATAAATTACTTTTTCATAAATATTTAAGATTACCGCCATTGTCCCCCCACTAAAACCAGGAATAACATTAGCAATCCCAATACATATGCCCTTGAAAAAATCAACAATCTTTTCTTTCATTAGTTATCTCCATCTATGTTTCTCTTCTTAGGCGTGACTGATCAAAGAAACGTTTTAAATTATCACAATTAATTGATAAACGACAACCGCTAACCCAATAGCTAGGCAGTAATAACCAAATAAACTTAATTTTTCTTTTCTAATAATTGATAACAATAGTTTAAAAGAAAAATAAGTAGTTACCATCGCCACAAGAAAACTAATTCCGTAATATATATAATCAGATGACACGGTAATTATTTCCCCAAAATTACTAAGTTCCAATACTACTGCTCCCAAAACAGCAGGAACAAACAATAAGAATGCATACTCGGCCGCTGTTTCTTTATCTATTTTTCTTGTGAAAGCACCAACCAAACAAGATCCACTGCGAGAAATTCCCGGTAAAATTCCTAAGCATTGAAAACATCCAATGACAATAGCATCTTTGTAATTCAATTCTTCTTGCTTACGGAAGCCAGAAACTCTTGTTAGTATTAATAGCATTAAGCCATTGAGTACTAGTAGGGCGCCAACAAGCCACAGTTTTCCGCTTAAAGTAGTAATAATATTTTTAAACAGCAAAGCAAAAATTACTGCAGGGATTGTTGAAACAATAAGTAAAAGTAGGTATTTAAAATCTTGCTTATATTCTTTATCACCTTTAAAAACAAAATAATAGAAGCCTTTAATTAACCGCCACAATTGTTTCTTTAAAATAACTAAGATGGCGATTAAACTAGCAAGATGCAAAAGAACTTCAAATGTTAGAGAATCATTACTAATCCCTAATATTTCTTGGGCAATAATTAAATGAGCGCTTGATGAAATTGGTAAAACTTCAGCAACGCCTTGAATCAAGCCCAATAAAATATATTTTAATAGTTTAACCATCTTTATTTACCATTTTGTTGATACTGCGGAACTAAATCCTTTATAATCGATAGCATATCTTCTTTTTCCTCAAGACATTGCTCGTGTAATTTTGCTAATCTTTCGTAAAACATTTTTTCATCTAATTCTATTGGTTTACCAATATAAATCAACTTATTTTCCGTATTTTGTAAGCCTTCTTCTTCCATCAAAAGTTCTTCATAAAGCTTTTCTCCTGGACGAAGCCCGGTTATTTCAATATCTATATCAACATTAGGAATATACCCTGATAATTTAATCAAGTTTTCGGCTAATTCATATATTCTAACTGGTTTTCCCATATCTAAAACAAATATCTCTCCACCTTTAGCGTAACTTCCTGCTTGTAATACTAAGCTTACAGCTTCAGGAATAGTCATGAAATAACGAGTAATATCCCGATGGGTTACTGTTACAGGGCCGCCAAATTCTATTTGCTTTTTGAAAAGTGGAATTACCGAACCATTAGATCCGAGCACATTCCCAAATCTAACCGCAACAAACTCTGTTTTAGAATGCTTATCAATTGTTTGCACAATCATTTCGCATATTCTTTTGGTTGCTCCCATAATATTTGTTGGTCGCACAGCTTTATCCGTTGAAATAAAAATGAATCTTTTAGTGCCATACTCATCAGCAGCCCTGGCAACATTTAAAGTCCCAAAAACATTATTTTTGACGGCTTCAATAGGACTTGTTTCCATTAACGGCACGTGCTTATGAGCCGCAGCATGATAAACAATATCAGGTTTATATTTAGCAAAAACATCTTTTATTTTCTTTTCATCGCGAACATTGCCGATTAACACCAACAAGTCTAAATTAGGAAAATTGTGCTTTAATTCTTGTTCGATATCATAAGCATTATTTTCATAAAAATCAAAAATAATTAATTTTTTAGGCAGACTCTTAGCAATTTGCCGACATAGCTCAGAACCAATCGACCCTCCACCACCGGTCACTAAAACTACCTGATGCCTTATATAACTAGTTATTTCGCAAACAATAATTTTAATTTGTTCTCTGCCTAATAAATCTTCAATTTGAACATCTCTTATTTTTTCAATTAATACCGTCTCGCCAACTAATTGATAAATCCCTGGTAAGGTTTGAATTTTGCATTTTGTTTCTTTGCAAATCATAATGATTTTTGCTAACTCTTGAGGGTCTGCCGATGGAATAGCAATGACTATTCGATCTATTTCATACTGTTTCGCTAAAGAAATTATATCATTACGGTTTCCCGCAATTTTTAACCCGCAAATATATTGATTTAACTTCGTTAAATCGTCATCAATAATTAATAATGGTAACATGTTCAATTCTTCAACAGTTTGCATTTCACGAATTAAACTAGCTCCAGCGGCTCCGCCACCAATTATCATAACTTTAGTTTTTCCGTCTTGATATCTTTTCACAAACGGAATATTTTTATGAGAAAAATAATGATTAGTAAAACGATAAAAAAAGCGACTTAAAAAAGTAAAGAATACTTGTAACATCGCTACAATAAAACACCAACTATACGTAAAGAAGTTAGGTTTTGTTACTATCGCCACAATAACATTTATAAAGAAAACAATAAGAACCCCTATAAATATTTTTACTATTTCACTCATTCCTGCATATTTCCATAAACTATCATATAATTTAAGGCTAGCAAAACTAACTATTGTTATTCCTATTAAAGGAATTAAATAGATTAAAACGTTAGTATAATCTATTGAAACATTGTATCCTTCAGTAATCCACAGCGCTATTATTGCTGCAGCAGCAGTCATTATGCAATCATAGAAAATTGCTAATATTTTTTTGTGATTACGCTTCACCCTTGTTTTTTCCATGCTTTTTCCTCTTTTTTATTATACTAGTTCATCAAATTTTTAATTGGTTTTTTAATGACTTCTTCTTCCTCTATTTGAATATTATACTTCTCAAGAAATTTTTTAATCCCGGTTACAACATAATCAATATTTTCTAAAGAAATATTTTTATCATTATAATATTTGTTAGCAAAGAAAAATTCTTTATCTTTAATTTCAGGATACGCTCTAATCGCTACATGATGTAGTTTTTTAAAGGCTACATGATCAGCTTTATCTTTTTTTGTATCTTCGCGATAGTTTATCTTAACGTTAGCCAATGGTGTCATTTCTAATGATTCTTTAATCTCATCAACAAATTTAGTTTCGCGGAAGTAGTCTAAAACAAAATTATTTCCTTGAGCTATCTTATCAATAAAAATTATTTTTTTATCAAGACTAATTAAATTATCCTTTTCCATTTGTTTATACATCGCTTTGGCGCCTAAAAAGCCTTTATAATGATTATCCAAAAAGATATAAGCTACAGTATTATTAACTGTTCTAACTTCCTTCATTAAATCTAGCAAACAAATAACACCGCTAGTTAGATTAAAGTTAAATCTTTTGCCGCCCCCAAGCCAGCCAAAACAATAGACTGCTAATAAGATAAAAGGTATTGTTACGTAAAAATATTTTGGGAAAATCAAAATTAAGGCAGCAGCGATAACTAGTAGTGATATTGATATAATAATATTAGCTAGCGGTGCTTTTCTTTCAATAAAAGCCGGCATTTTAATCGGAGTGTCATAATTAGCAGCGATTATATACTTTGCTTTCTTTATATCACCAATTAAGACATTTTTTTGCCCTTTAAAACGAGGATAATTTTCGCTTCGCAAGCCTAATTCTCCGGCACGTTCAAAAATATAATCGCGAAATTTTTTCTTGTTTTTTTGACTTAAACGATTTTGATAAAAAATTAAATCTTCAAAACCTTTTTTGCTCATTTTTTACCTCCCATTGTTTTGATTTCGTGTTTGATCATTTCTAAAAATTCTTGGATAGAAACTGTCTTTGTTTCGGCAGAGCCATATTTACGGTAAGTTATTAAATTACCATTCACTTCATTATCACCACAAACTAATTGATAAGGAATCTTCTTCGTTTGGGCTTCACGAATCTTGTAGCCTAACTTCTCGTCACGGTCATCAATTTCACATCTAATATCTTCATTTAAAAATAGTTTTTTTAAGTCCTCAACGAATTTTAAATGATGTTCATTACTGACAGGAATTAATTTAACTTGAACTGGTGCTAGCCATGTTGGAAAAGCACCGCCAAAATGCTCAGTAATAACGCCAATAAATCTTTCTATTGAACCAAACAAAGCCCGGTGAAGCATAACAGGGCGCTTCTTTTCTCCCGCCTCATCAATATAAGTCAAATCAAATCGTTCTGGTAAATTCATATCTAACTGGATTGTACCACATTGCCAAATTCTGTTCATTGAATCGCGTAATTTGAAATCTAACTTAGGTCCGTAAAACGCTCCATCTCCCGGGTTAACTTTGAATTTTCGCTCGACAGATTTACAAGCATCAGCTAATGCCGCTTCGGCTTTATCCCATATTTCAATTGACCCGATATATTTGCTTTCTGGTCTAGTCGATAATTCAATATGATAAGATAAGTCAAAAACTGAATATACTTCTTCAAACAGCTTAATTAAACTTCCTACTTCCGCAACAATTTGATCTGGACGCATAAATATATGTGCATCATCTTGAGTAAAATTACGGACTCTAAATAATCCATTTAAAGC
>DATESD010000133.1:0-11285 GCA_035270985.1 Bacilli bacterium
CATTAATATAAATATCAATCATTAATAGCGTAGCTAAGTAGAAATGCTCATAATTATTCGTTGTTTTACATTCATTTCTTAGTTCAACAATGCGATTAAAATTTTTCAATGACAGATTTTCACCGGCTAATTGATCATAAGTTTCTCTAATATTCATATTCGCACCTCACATTAATATTATAGCACGTTTCTGCTCAATTTAAAACAAAAAAAATGAGCTTAGCATTTTAAAAGCTAAGCTCAAACTGACATCTAAAATTCGAATATTATTGTTACTGGACCATCATTTATAAATTCAAGATCCATGTGAGCACCAAAAATACCTTCCGCAACTAGCAAATCATAGGTCCTTAATTGTGCGCAGAAATCTAAGTATAATTCTTTCGCTAGCAAAGGGTTTAGAGCATCAATGAAGGAAGGGCGATTACCCTCACTAGTATTAGCGTAGAGAGTAAATTGGGAGACAGCCAATATTTGCCCCATCACGGTTTTAATATCGAGGTTCATTTTTCCCCCAGCATCTTCAAAGACGCGTAAATTAGCAATTTTTTTTGCCGCCTTGATGTTTTTACTAGCATCATCACCATCAGTATAACCAACTAGTAATAAATATCCTTGATTAATTTCACCAGTTATTTTTTCATTGACAGTGCATTTTGCTTTCTTTACTCTTTGCAATACTATTTTCATTACTTAATAGTCCTTTCAATTGTGTAAATATCGGATATCTTTTGTAAATTAGTAAGTGTATTATTTAATGTATCAATGTTATTGACGCTTAAACGAATTTTTGTTAGCAAATCACCATTTTTATTTTTTGCTGAAGAGATTGTTTTAATCGTAATATTGTTAATACTATTAGTTACGTTGATAATATCAGCGACTATATTGCGACGGTCAAAAGAATAAATCGTAATTAAAGTATCAAAGTTCTTTTTTTCGCAATCATCATCCCAAATAACCTCAATATAACGTTCTTTATCAACGCTTTTATTATTATGGCATTCTAGACGATGAACAACGATTCCGTACCCTTTGCTAACATAGCCAACAATATTATCACCAAAGACAGGATAACAACAACTAGCTAATTTGATTTGCGCTTTATCTAAACCATCAACAATAATTCCAAAATCATTAGTAGCCCGATGTTTTTGACGTTTCAGTTCGGTGTCACTGTAATATTTTAATAGAGCTTCATCATCAATTTTTTCACTAGTGCCCGCTAATTTATTAGCTGCTCCTCTTGCTGATAAAGATTTTTTGCCGATTTCAAAAAAGAAATCATCAAGGCTATTAATAGAATATTTCTCGAAAGCTTTCGCTACCATTTTATCATCGAGTTTAGGGACTATAATATTTTCAGCTTTGATAGCTTTTTCAAAGTCATCTTTGCCCTTTTCGATTAAGTCTTCCCGTTTTTGCTTGTTTAAAATAGAAACAATTTTATGTCGAGCATGGGTAGTTTTAACAATTTTTACCCAAGCTTCTCGCGGGCCGTTAAAAGTTTTTGATGTTTTTATCTCAACAACATCACCAGTTTTTAGTTTATACGTTAATGGGACGATGCGACCATTTATAATTGCTCCAACGGTGTGATTACCAACTTCTGTATGAACCCGGTAAGCAAAATCTAACGGAGTTGCTCCCGTTGGAAAATCAAGAACATCACCTTTGGGAGTGAAAACATAAACGTTAGCACTAAAAATATCTTCAGCAATTTGTTCTAGTGGATCACTATCTTCTGACTCGCTAATCTCAGCATAGGTTAGTAAATCGCGGTACCATTTTAGTTTAGTCGCTACTTCCTCTTGCTCTTTTTCGGGAGAATAGCCTTTATTTTCTTCTTTATAAGCCCAGTGAGCAGCAATTCCATATTCGGCTATTTCATCCATTTGATAAGTCCTAATTTGCACTTCATAAATCTTCCCACTATAACCAACTATTGTTGTATGGAGAGATTGGTATAAATTCGGCTTAGGTGTGGCAATATAGTCTTTAAAACGGCGTGGTAAAGGATTCCATTCACTATGAACAATTCCTAACGCATGATAACAGTCTTCAATGGTGGGCACTAATATTCTTAGAGCCATCAAATCATATATTTGATCAAAATCGAGATTTTTTTCTCGCATTTTTTTGCTTACACTAAAAATATTTTTAATTCGGCCTTTAATCTCAAATTTTTTTATTTCATTTTCTTGAAGAATATTTGTTAATTTATCCTTCATTTTTTGAATATCTTCTTCTCTAATTAAACGCTGTTCCGTAATTAAAGAGTTGATTCTTTCATATTCAGTAGCTTCTAAATATTTATAGGCAGTATCTTCAAGTTCAGCTTTAATGCGGTACATTCCCAATCTGTGAGCTAGTGGTGCATATAAATCTAGCGTTTCCCGGGCGATTTTACGTTGTTTTTCTTCGGGTTGGAACTGCAAGGTACGCATATTGTGAACACGATCAAGTAATTTTACTAAAATTACCCGAATATCTTTCGCCATTGCTAAGATAATTTTTTGATGAGTTCGGGCTAAAGCTTTTTCTTGAGTCATGTATTTCAATTTACTGATTTTGGTAACGCCCTCAACAATTTTTACAACATCACTACCAAAACGTTTTTCAAGTTCCTCACGATCTTGGTCTGTATCTTCTAAAACATCATGAAGTAATCCGGCAGCAATAGTTGCGGGACTAGCATGAATATCAGCAAGCATATAAGCAACTTCAAGAGGATGTTGAATATATGGATCTTTTGATTTTCTAAATTGGCCTAAATGCTTTTCATTAGCTACTTCATAAGCATCTCTAATTAAAGCAATATTTTTCGGATTTTTAAGATATTCACTAGCTTTTTGGATAATATCTTCAATCGTTATTTTATGATCTGGTTGATCCATATTCATTCCTCCTCTCTCGTAGGTTTATTTTTTAAAAAGATTAATACGTTATTAAAGCTTTAATTGGGTAGTCGCCTAAGATTTCCCGGCCTTTTAAATCAGCTAACTCAATCAAGAAACCTAGGCCAGCAACAATCCCACCCATTTTTTCAACAAGGTTAATAGTTGCTTTTACGGTGCCACCTGTTGCTAGTAAATCATCGATAATTAGTACTTTTTGCCCTGGTTTAATGGCGTCTTGGTGGACACATAAAGTGTTATTTCCATATTCTAACGAATATGAAATACTAATTGTTTCTCGCGGTAGTTTATTAGGTTTTCTAATCGGTATAAAACCAATATTCATTGCATAAGCAATTGGGCAACCAAAGATAAACCCTCGTGATTCAGGGCCAACAATAACTTCCGCACCGTGTTTAACGGCAAAATCTTTTAGTTCATCACAGGCTTTTTTAAAAACTTCGCCATTAGCCATTAAAGGCGTGATGTCGCGGAATAATATCCCTTCATAAGGAAAATCTTTAACATTGGCAATATAATCTTTATAATTCATAGTAACACCTCTTTCGCGAATAGTAATATTATACCATAATTTTTATTTTTTGTTAAGTACTTCTATAAAAAAACTAACTAGCATTTGGCTAGTTAATTAGTGTTGTTCCGCTAAAATCAGGAATAACTTTATAAATATTAACAGCATCAAAAATTGTACCCATTTTATTAAGATAGTCATTGACATCATCGCGGTGAACAAAAGCAAGAATAGTTCCCGCGAATCCACCACCATGAACTCTAACAGCCCCACGACGCAAAATTTTCTTCGTTAGGTTAATTGCTAGAGCAATACCTTGCTGAGTATCTTCAGGGTAATAGCAGTTTTGCAATAGATCATATGAGCTTTGTCCGGATTCATTAACTATTCGTAAAAATGATTCAATATCATGATTTTGCAAAGCCGTTAAAGCCTTATCGACACGTTTATTTTCTTCAAAAAAGTGAACGCTTCGCAAAATAGCTCGACCACCAACTTCAGGAACTAAGTCTGGTAGCGCTCGGTAAAAATCATTTTCACTAACTTCACGCAAATAATTATGCCCTAAAAAGTTAGCAACTCTTTGCATATCGCTTTTAATTTCTGTGTAATAGGCAGTTAGATTAGTATGACTACCGGGAGTATTTATTAAAACTAATGAGTAATCACCAAAATCAAAGTTGACATTGGTAATCGTTGGATTTTGCGGGTTGTAAAAATCGATATGGTTAATTCCCCCAAAAGATATTCCCATTTGATCAAGAAGTCCGCAAGGTTTTCCGAAAAAATCAGTTTCGGCTTTTTGGGCAATAATAGCTTTTTGTAAGTTGCTAATTTTACCTTCATTGTACAGTTGATTAATTACTTCAACAAAAACTAATTCAAAAGCCGCGCTCGAACTTATTCCCGCTCCTTGGGGAATAGCACTTTCTATTTTTATATCAAAGCCATTAACGTAGTAACCGTTGTTTTTTATCCCCGCTACAACGCCTCTAATTAAAGCAATGCTGCTATGATATTCTTCTTTCTTAGGCAATAAATCACCTAAATCAACAACGACAAATTCACCATCATCGGTAAAAGATGCTCGAATAAAGTTAGTATTATTCTTTTTAACTGCGGCTAACAGATTTAAATTGATTGAGGAAACAAGAACTTTTCCATAATTATGGTCAGTATGATTTCCTAATAGCTCAATTCTGCCCGGTGAAGAATAAAACATCTCGGCATTAGTTTCAAAGGAAATGATGAACTTCTTCTTTAATCTTTCAAGGCGAAAAGTAAGTTCACTATTTTGCATCATAGGTTATTACCGCTCTCTTATAGTATTTTTTTGAAAATTCCAACTATCGCGACACATATCTTCAAGCGTATATTTGGCAATAAAATTCAATTCGGCTTGGGCTTTTGTCGTGTCGGCGTAACATTCATCAATATCGCCCGGTCGACGCGGATTAATAGCATAAGGGATTTTAATATTATTAACTTTTTCGAAAGTTTCAATAATATCTAAAACGCTATAGCCTTTGCCGGTGCCTAAATTATAAATTGCCAGTCCTGGCTTAGTACTAAGCTTTTCTAAAGCTAAGACATGACCTGCAGCCAAATCTAAGACATGAATGTAATCTCTAACACCAGTACCATCGGGAGTTTGATAGTCATTACCAAATATTTTTAAATGACTCAATTTACCTATCGCGACTTGTGTAATATAAGGCATTAGGTTATTGGGAATACCATCAGGTTCTTCACCAATCAAACCGGTTTTATGCGCGCCTAAAGGATTGAAGTAACGTAATAAACATGCATTAAATTCCCGATTAGCCTGACAGTAATCGCTAATAATCTCTTCAATAAAATACTTAGTTCGCCCATAAGGATTGTTTACCGCGCCAATCGGGAAATCTTCCGCGATCGGAACAGTGGCTGGCTTACCGTAAACTGTGGCGCTAGAACTAAAAACAAGGTTCTTAATATTATATTCTTCCATTAATTCTAAGAGGTTCAAAGTTGAGTCTAAATTATTTTTGAAATACTTAAGCGGTTTTACAACTGATTCACCGACAGCTTTTAAGCCTGCAAAATGAATAACGGCATCAATTTTTTCGGCCTTGAAGATTGCTCTTAATTTATCTTTTTCCAATAAATCAATTTGGTAGAACTTCGGTAAAACACCAGTTATTTTTTTTATTTTTTCAACAACTTCAATCTTGCTATTTGATAAGTTATCAACGATGACAACTTCTTGTCCGGCTTCAATTAAAGCGACAACAGTATGACTACCGATATATCCAGTTCCACCTGTTACTAGTATTGCCATTTTACCCTCCAATTTTCTCTAGTCCGACTTTATTTAAGAATTGCAACAAGTGATTTTCGCCGATGGCATTGTTCTTAAAAATAGCGGTACATTCTAATATTTGTTTACATGTCTCATTAATATATTTTTCAATAATTTCTTCTGCACTTTTGCGAGATTTTAGTGATGGGTATTCTTTTTGCAATTGCATAATCATTGCTTGGTGAACACTTAAATCAGGATGTTTATCCAGAGCCGCTTCTAGGCTAATAGTTCCTGTTAATATTTCACTAACAAGCGTAAACTGTCTCTTTAAGCGTCCCGGCAAAATAAATAAACCGCTTGCTTCAATTAAACCAATTGATTCTTTTTTAATATTATGAAATTGTTGATGCGCATGAAAAATGCCATCAGGATGTTCTTCACTAGTGCGATTATTTCGTAAAATAATATATAAATGATAACAATTATCGATTTTTTGAATAATAGGGGTAATCGCATTGTGTTGGGCCGTACTATAAGGAATTAAATCTATTTGTTTATCCTCATAGATAGTCCAGATCGCCAATATTTCACTAGCGATTTTGATGATACTTTCCCGGTTTGGACTGACAATTTTCAAGCATGAGTTGTACCAGTCGAGATAGGAAATCTGACAATCGTCATAGCCTTTTTTATTAAAACTATATTTCATAGGGGCTGAAAAAATGGGCATAATATGTTTTCCCCCTTGAAAATGTTCGTGGTTTAAAATTGAACCCCCAACGATTGGCAAGGAAGCGTTGCTGCCTACAAAATAATTAGGAAACAGATCGACAAAATCACACAATTTTTCAAAGGTTTCCTGATCAATTTTCATGTTTGTATGGCTTTTATTAATAACAACAACATGCTCTTCATAATATTGATAAGGTGAAAATTGCATAAACCAATCTTCATTAGCAAGTTTAAAGTCTATTAAGCGAATATTTTGGCGAGCTGGGCTGTTTATTCGCCCAGCGTAGCCTAAATTTTCGTAGCATAAGATACACTTTGGATAATTAACAGCCGCTTCTTGCGCTAACTTTGCTGTGAGTTTATTATCTTTTTCTGGCTTAGATAAATTTATTGTTATCTCTAAATGGTTGCCCGGAAAACTGGCTTTCCAAAAAAGATTTAATTTTATGCGACTTTGTTTAATATAGTTATTATCGACTTGCAAAGCAAATAAGTATTTACAAGCCTTGTCAGGCGAAAAGTCTTTTAAAAGCTTAAAAAATCTTTCATTAACTAAACTCGGCAAAGGAGAAATCATTCCCATAATTGCGATTGTAAAACTATCAATAGTTTCGGCTGTGGCTAGTTTTTTTGTAATCGCTAATTGTTCAATGCTGGTAATTAAATCATCAATATTATTTACCGGCTCTCGGTGATACTGATAGTCAACGCAATGTAATTTAGCTAATAAGAGGTTAGTAAGGTAAGTTTCATCAGCAACATGCAAAGATAATTTTTCCCGAGCATACCTAATCAAGGAATTAATTAATGTGTTTGAGTCTTTTATTATCATAACTTCCTCCTATAATAGTTTAATTATAGTCTATTTACCCCAAAAAGACAACATCTAAGTATATATTGCCATTTGTCTTTTTAAAACTAGACTAAAAATTAAAGTTATGGTAAAATATTTAAGCAGGTGAAATATGGAACCATTAGCTTATAAATTACGACCAAAACAATTAGAAGACATTGTTGGGCAAGATCATTTAATCGGAACCAACGGGGTAATTACGCGAATGTTGAAAAACATGCGACTCCCTTCGATTATTCTTTATGGTAGCCCAGGAATTGGCAAAACGACGATTGCTCTTGCTATTTGTACCCGCCTAGGCGTCGATTATCATACTTTTAATGCCTCAATTGATAACAAAGCAGCTTTAAAAGAAATAATTGATCAAGCGCAAGATAATCAGCCTTTAATCTTAATTATTGATGAGATTCATCGAATGAAAAAGGATATTCAAGATTATTTATTGCCTTTTGTTGAAAAGGGAACAATTACGTTAATTGGACTTACAACGATTAATCCTTATCAATCGATAAATCCTGCAGTCAGATCACGTTGTACGGTGTTACGACTAAATTCACTTAGCGATTCAGATTTGGAAATAATTTTCCGAAGAACTTTTGCCTACCTTGATAAAGATATTATAATTGATACTGATGCCGAGAAATATATTATCAGCCTCGCTAATGGCGATGTTCGCAGTTTAATCAATATGATTGAATGCCTTTCCTTCACATTAACTAATGAAAAAAAACTTACTTTACTAACTGTAAAAGAAGTTTTACTAAAGGCTAATGTTAGTATCGATAAAAATGAAGATAGTTTCTATGATACTTTAAGTGGTCTCCATAAATCAATTCGCGGTAGCGATGTTAACGCAAGTCTCCATTATCTCGCTAAACTAGTTACTAGCGAAGATTTCCTACCGCTAATTAGGCGGTTGTACTGTATCTTCTATGAAGATATTTCCCTAGCTAATCCCAATCTTGGCCCTCGCGTTAAAGCGGCATGTGAAGCTGCTTTAGAATTAGGGATGCCGGAGGCGGTGTTGCCTTTGTCATCAATAGTTGTTGAAATGGCTTTATCACCTAAATCTAATTCGACGTATTTAGCTTTCCAAGCGGCGATGAAAGATATTGAAGAAGGTCGTAGCGGATCGCTACCACTTCACTTAAAAAACACCTATTCTTTTGACCCTAAACAGGGCGCATATAAATACCCCCATGATTATCCTGGAGCTTGGGTAGACCAACAATATCTTCCCGATAAAATTAAAAACGCCCAATATTGGACGGCGAAACCTACTAGTCAATATGAAGAATCTTTAAAGGAACGTGCGGAAGCAATCAAAAAAGCTAAAAAAAATAATTAGCAAACAAAAAAACATCAAAATTGATTGATGTTTTTTATTTTTTGGTCTTTTCTTTATGCAAAGTTTGTTTTCTACATTTAGGACAAAACTTCATTTGTTCAATTCTGTCAGGAGTATTCTTCTTATTCTTTTCAGTTAAGTAGTTTTCCTCATTACAAACTGTACATCTCATTAAAAAAGTTACACGCATAACTGTTCCTCCTAGATTTACTTACTTGAGTATTATATCTTAAAAGTAAGTAAAAAGCAAGAGTTTTGTAGAATTAGTTATTTTTATGCTTGATATGGTGCTCTAACAATATCAACTGATGCACGGATATGACGAGCATTTTCAGCAATAACAGTTTTTGCGGCGGGGATAATTGTTGTAAGTGTGAAAGTTTGGTCGTAACCAACGGCACTATTAGATATTCTAACTTGATATTGGATTTCTGTAGCAACTTCGGGATAAGATGTGATTAATCCAGTAGAGGCGATATATGGACTATTTTCAATTAGTTCAATAGTAAAGCCTTTTAAGTATTTTGCTGCATTATATTCAGCAAAAACCATATCCATAAAATATTCCCACTCACTAGCGTGACGCATTGTCATCGGACAATCCTTGCCTGAGAAAGTGTTATGTTGTTTTACAGCGAAGGCTGGGTCTAATCGTTTTTGACGGCATAATTCACCAACTAACTTCGCTAAGTTAGACCAAGTGTGCATAATATTTTCTTCAACATTAATTGTTGATTCAATACCAATACTATTTAGGTTACCACCGCGATTAGATAGAGTTTTATAAGTACTGCTCCAATAAATGGTGCCCACGTAATAATTACCGTTTTCACCTATTTTAGTATTAAATCCGGTATACGGAATCCTCGTTTGTGAATTTACAGTTGTAGTACTAGTTGAGCCATTAAAAGTTTGCGAAGCTTTCAAAGTAGACTTTTGGCCATTAACAATATAATAACCGTCATCACTAAAAGCTACATAGCCAGGAGTATTATCTGTGGCTAAAATCCCTGTATCATACCATGCATTCTTAATTCCCGTTCCGTCGCCCGCATGATAGCCAACTAAGGTTAATGGCAAAGATTGGAATATCCCATCAGAACCAACAGAGAAATGCCACGAAGCAGCGTTGGTTTTATCGATACACCAGCTTGCAGTTCCCGCTGATGTTCCAGTATAACTTCCGGTTGAGTGAACAGTGATGAAATCAATACTTGTCATTGTCTTACCAGAGTAGTTATCTCTATCGCTAGGTAACACATATTTGGTATCGTTAATTACTAGCGGAGCAAAGAAATATTTGGTAATACTACCAGTTATTAATTTTAATGGTCCTCGTTCGTGAGGATCATCGGCATTCTGCATACCATGAATGTAAATTACTTCTTGGAATAATGTGTCATATTTAATTTGATTAATCCAGTTAACTGGATTCATAAAATTTGGCATGTTAATTGAAATCGAAGCTGATACTTTAGGGTCAAGTGTTGATATAGCTGTGAAAACTACTTCGCCACCTTGTGAGAAACTAGGAATACCATAGTTGTTAATAGTTGCGATGAAATCTTTTGATACATTCCATACTACTTCTGGAGAAGCTGTCGCAGGACTAACTACGATATTGAACTTAATTGGACTATCTAAGAATAACGGTTGCGATGCATTCATCGTAATTTCTAGCGATGTTGGCATGTTTGGATTAGTTATTACGTTAACTGTTGTTTCAAATGTATAATAACCACTAACTCCCCGAATTAAAACTTCGCCAATAGCAACTGAAGTTACTTTGCCGGTGCCATCAACTGTGGCAACTTTCTCTTCTAGAGTTGACCAACTAACGTTTGTAGCCGCCACGCCATCAATTAAAAACTCTAATTGTGCACTTTCACCCATAAAAATTGTTGTTGGAGTTGAAGAAGTAATATTGCGATATACTTCGACTTGAATAGTTATTTTTGTTTCGGGAAAATCTTTTACCCATACTTCAACATAACCGTTACCACCTTTAAGGCCGGCTAAGTTACCACTAGCATCAACGGTAACAATTGTTGGATTTAAACTCTTATATTCAACAACTGCATTTTCATGAGTACCTTTGTTTAAAGTAGCCATTATTTTAGCTGTTAAATTATTATCACGTAAAACATAAGCTTGTTCAGTAACGGCAACGGTTGGCTTAATTTCTTCAAGTTCTTCTGCGGCAACTTCAATACTGAAAGTTGCTTTAACACTACTAGCGGCAACACTTGTGACAGTAATTGTTATTGTTCCCGCTTTTAAAGCTTTTAGATTACCATCAGCATCAACTGATACAATAGTCTTATCACTTGATAAGAAAGTAACATTTTTATTAGTAGCGCCACTTGGAACTACTGTTAATTGCAATTTTAAATTCTCACCTATCTCCATCTGGGCAACACTATTATTAATAGTAATGGCAGTAGGTAAAACATCTTCACCTGTTGGTTCTTCAGGAGTTGTCGTTCCGCAGGCAGCGAAAATAAAAACTGATAATAGTAAGAAAAATAAAGCAGTTATTTTTTTGGTCATAATTCTCTCCTTTTTAATATTATTTTAATTATTAACGTTAATATTTTACCATAAAGCATATTTTTTTGCAATAGATAAACAATTAACTG
>DATESD010000134.1:0-3785 GCA_035270985.1 Bacilli bacterium
ATATATTTTGTATATTCAAAATCGACAACAGCTAAATCAACCTTATCATCATATCCTAAGACGTTAGCACTAACTTTGATTTCTTCTTCGCCTAAATATACTTTGATATAGTTATCAACTTCCGAGGCGACAACATGACGATTAGTAATCGCTTTATAAGTGTATTTCTTAACATCATTGCTATTTATTGTCTCACTGCAGTTTGCAGTTGTCGTGCCATCGCCATAGGTCGCTTCACAAGCATAAATAACGCCACTTCCAGTTGCCGCTAGGCTATATATACCTAATTTACCCCGTTCATAATTACTAACGCCAATAATTGCTGGCGAAGCTTTTTCAATGGCGGCGACTATTAAATCTTCAAACTCACTAATATCAATTGTTACATTATACGATTTGTTATATATTTCATTATTAATCAACGATGAGCAACCAGTTGTCAGCAACAATAATAAAACTACTATCAATAATAAACTTTTCTTCCCATATTTTTTCAACATCATCTTTCCTCCTAAAATTTAAACAAGTTCTGGGCATTAAGTGCCAACTGTTTTTCAATATCGATAATTTCTTGATCCTTTATTTTTGCTATTTCCTCAACAACATACTTTGTATATGCGGGCCGGTTTATTTTACCCCGATAAGGCATTGGTGCCAAATATGGCGAATCAGTTTCACTTAAAAGATACTTAAGATCAATATCTTTGACGACTTCCTTTATTTCTTTGCTATTTTTAAAAGTAACTACGCCACCGATTCCGAGATAATATCCTAGTTTAGTAAACTCCCGAGCCATCTCGACACTAGAGGAGTAACAGTGCATAACTCCAGGCGTTAAATTTTCCTGAAGAATCTTAAAGCAGTCCTGAGTCGCATCACGATTATGGACAATAACCGGTAAATTATGGGCTTTTGCTATCAGTATTTGCTTAATGAATATTTCCTTTTGTTCTTCCTTAAAACTCTTATCCCAGTAATAGTCAAGGCCGATTTCTCCAATCGCGACAACTTTTTTGGCTTGTAATAATTTCTCTAGCCACTGGAGTGTTTTATCTTTTTCTTTTAGCACTTCGCTCGGATGGAGGCCGACACTAGCATAAATACAATCATACTTATGGGCCAAGGCAATGGCTTTTAAACTAGATTCATAATCATATCCGACCGCGATCATTAGCTGAACATTATTAGCTTTCGCCTCAGCAATAACTTCATCAACTATTCCTTGGTAGCGGTTATCAAAAATATGCATATGCGTATCGATTATCATAAATACCTTCCTCTCTAGTTTACATAAGTAAGCTTAATCAGTCCTTAAAAAATAAATCTCTTTGTTTATTATACCACATTTGCCTAATTATTATAAGGCAAATGTAAATTTTTCAATGTAAATTTAAGGCTATTTTGTCATAAAAAAATCTCATAGTTGCCTATGAGATTATTTTTTTATTTAAATAAACAGATTCACATTTGCTTCTTCAGCATCGCCTAAGTATGTTGCGACACCAGCATATTCAATGCCGTCAATTAACTCTTCCCGAGTAATTCCCATGATGTCCATTGACATTGTACAAGCGATTAATTTAACGCCATTTGCCATTGCCTGATCCATTAGTTCTTGTAATGAAGAAACATTCTTCTTCTTCATGACACCTTTGATCATCATCGCACCTAGGCCACCCATATTCATATTTGATAATTTAGCTTTGTTTACACCCCGCGGCATCATCATACCAAACATCTTATCCATAAACGGTTTCTTAACTTTTTGTCTTTTCGGCTTACGTAATAAATTTAAGCCCCAGAAAGTAAAGAATAGTGTTACTTTGCGTCCCATTGCGGCCGCACCATTGGCGATGATAAAAGCAGCAATCGCTTTATCAAATTCACCATCAAAAACAACGATTGTTTTTCCCTGTGGCAAAGTTCCCGTTGGCGCCATAGTCGCTCCCTCAGCACCCTTTTTAATAATCGCGACAATCATCTTATCTTTCTTTTCCGCTTTAATAAAAGTATTATTAGTGCGGCTACACCATGCTTCAACATCACGAGCAAAGCCCATATCAGTTGCTGATACTTGGAGAACTTCGCCATCTTTCATTGTTTTTATCGTTTCATTAACTTTCATAATCGGTCCTGGGCATTGCATGCCACAGCAATCTAAAATCTGTACGGCTTTATCTACAATCACAATATCGTTCTCCTTTATCTTGGCATTTTCTAATTCTATTTGTGAAACATTTTCTTCTTGGTAATGCATTGAGCGGTAAAATCCTAGTCCTACTGACAAGACAGCAACATCGTAGCCCAATTGCATTAAAGCCCGGGCGATATTATATGATCTAACCGCAACAGCACAGAAAACAATAATTTTCTTGCTTTTATCTAATTCACTTAAGCGTGATCTAACTTCACTTTGGGGAATATGATAAGTTCCCGGAATCGAGTAAACTAGTCTTTCGACAGTTTCTCTAACATCTAAGAAGATATATTCGTTTTTCTTTTTCTCATCAGCGAGAATCTGATCAAATTCAGGATATTCAACAAATTTAACTAGCTTTTTCAAGACATTTTGTGCCATAAATCCTAACATATTAACCGGATCTTTAGCGCTTGAAAACGGTGGAGCATAGCCAAATTCCAATTCCATCAAATCGTAGACTGTCCCTTTTAATCTAATTACTGTTGCTAGTGTATCAATATGTTTGTCAACACTTTCTTGGCCAACAATTTGCGCGCCGAAAATAGCACCTGCCCCATCAAATAGCAATTTCAAAACTAGTGATGTTGCTCCGGGATAATAACCAGCATGCGACTTTTGGCTTGTTTTAATTGAATAGTAGTCAACATTTAAAACTTTTCCTTGCGCGATTAATGCTTTCTCATTTAAGCCAACAGAACCAACATCTAAATCAAAGACCTTAGCCACTGATGTTCCAACCGCTCCTTGGTACACATTTTTTTCGCCAACAATATTATCAGCAATAATTCGTCCTTGCTTATTCGCCGGTCCGGCTAGAGGAATCATTGTTTTTGTTTTTGTAATGAAATTTTCAATTTCAATCGCATCTCCTGCTGCATAAATATCAGGATTACTCGTCTCTAAATATTCATTAACAACAATACCACCCCGTTGATTAATCGCTAGCCCTGCTGTTTTAGCTAGGGCACTATTCGGCCTAACTCCAATTGCGAGGATTACGATATCGGTTGGTATCGTCTTTTCGCTATTTAAAACGACTTCGGTATGACCTTTATCGTGTTTGAAAGCTTTTACGCCATCATTAAGGATCAAATCAACGCCATTATTGGTCATGTTTTCGTGCAATAGTTGCGCCATTTCAAAATCAATTGGCGCCATAACTTGGTTTTGCATTTCAACAATAGTAACTTTAAGGCCGAGAGTATGCAGATTTTCTGCCATCTCTAAACCAATAAAGCCACCACCGATAATCGTTGCGCTTTTTACTTTATTAGTATTAATATAGTTTTTAATATTATCACTATCGGGAATATTCCAAAGCGTAAAAATATTAGGACTAGTAACACCAGGGATGTTCGGCACAATTGGTGTCGAACCCGTAGATATTACTAACTTATCATATGTTTCGATAAATGTTGTTCCATCTCGGCCATTTTTTACTGTCAATTCTTTTTTATCAGCATCAATAGCAATTACTTCTGATGAAGTTTTGATATTAATATTATAGTTAGCTTGCATTTTTTGTGGAGTTTGTAATAATAATGATTCTCGGCTTTGAATTACCCCACCAATATAATAAGGTAGG
>DATESD010000135.1:0-4720 GCA_035270985.1 Bacilli bacterium
ATTTCACTATGTATTAGTAGATGAATTTCAAGATACAAATCTAATTCAATATAAAATTGTTAAAGCTCTAACGGAAAAAAGCCGAAATCTATTCATCGTTGGTGATGATGATCAAAGCATCTATAGTTTCCGGGGAACTAATTATGAAAATATGTTGTTATTTAAAAGAGATTTCCCTGAATTCCAAATTTTTCATCTAACAGAAAATTATCGGTCGACGCAGAGAATCCTTGATGGTTGTAATAAATTGATTGCCAATAATAAAAATCGCGAACCTAAAGAATTGTTTTCGCGGAATAAAGGGCAAGAAGAAGATGTTGTTGTTCACCAGGCGGACTCAGAAAAAGAGGAAGTAAATTATGTTATTGATATTATTCGTTCTTTAAAATCACCGCGAACCCCTTGGACTGATTTTGCTATTTTATATCGTAGTTCCGTAATATTAAGAAATTTTGAAATCGGGTTTATTCGGGCTAATTTGCCATATCGAGTTTTTGGTGGATTTTCTTATTTGAAAAGACGGGAAGTCAAAGATATTATTGCTTACTTTAAACTAATAATAAATAATAATGATATTCATAGTTTTAAAAGAATAATTAATGTTCCCTCTCGAGGTATCGGCGAGATGAGCGTTAGTAAAATTGAAGCGCTATGCAAAGAACAAAATTTAGAGTTGTTTGATGCTATTGCCGTTTCAGATACGATATTAAATAAAAGCAAGCATCAAGCCTTACTTGACTTCGCGGAAACAATCAAATATTTTAAGGCTAAAATAGATGAAGTTAATCTTAATGAATTGTTTGATGAGCTTATTGAAAAAACGGGTTATTTGGAGTATTTAAAAGAAGAAACAGAAAATTTTGAGGAACGAAGTGAAAACTTGCAAGAGTTTAAGAGCGTTCTTTATCAGGTTGAATCTTCTTCTAGTGAAACGTTACGAAGTGAGCGGCTACGAGAAGCATTTGACCACACTATTTTGTCTGATGAATACTTGCAAAATCAAAAAGAAAATAAAAATGGCATAACTTTGTCAACAATTCATTCCGCTAAAGGCTTGGAATTCAAATATGTTTTTGTTGTTGCCTTAGAGGAAAACATTTTTCCTAATGAAGGTCGCTTGGTTAATGACTTTGAAATGGAAGAAGAAAGAAGAATTGCCTATGTTGCCTTTACGCGAGCTAAAAGCAAATTATACCTTATCGCGACGAATACGAGAATGTTATATGGGGCTTGGACGAAGAATGAGCCATCGCGGTTTATGTTTGAGTTTTGTGGAACAAATGAAATTGCCCGTAAATATATTAATGCCTATCCATATAATGCGCGAGTAAAAGATAGTTATTCACCAAGTGAGGATGATTATCCTGGGGAAACATTTACTGTTAAAAGAGCAGAAGAAGCACCGAAAAGCTCCGGGCATTATACAACGGGAGATGTCGTTATTCATGATAAGTTTGGCGAAGGCGTAATTGTTGGGATTAAAGGCGAAATAGGAATGATTTTCTTTGGTAGTCAAAAGCGAATTGCTGATATAATGTTAAGTCATCATTCTTTACGAAAAAAATAAAAGAAAGCAAAAGTAGGCAAGATTAAATTGCCTACTTTTTTTCTTCTTGAAAGCCACAGGATAAATGACATTTATCTTTTTTGTGAGTAAAAATAAGTGTTTTAAGGTTTAAAAATAAGCCGAGATATGGTATAATATAACAAAGGTAGGTTTCCAAATGGATGTCAAAGAGCGAATCGCAAAATTAGTTAATGACCTAAACAAATATAGTGAAGAGTACTATATTAAGGATAATCCCTCAATCTCTGATGTTGAATACGACAGCCTTTTACGCGAACTAGAGATCTTGGAAAAAAAGCATCCAGAATATATCTTGCCTAATTCACCAACAAAAAAAGTTGGCGCTTTTAATGAGGCTAAATTTACCAAAGTTGTCTATGAAAAACCGATGCTATCGCTATCAAATGTTTTTAACGAGCAAGAAGTTCGGGAATTTAATAATCGTATTGTGAAAGAAGGATTTATTCCAGCTTACGTTTGTGAACTAAAAATCGATGGAATTGCTAGTAGTGCTCAATATAAAAACGGTTTATTTATAAAAGGGGCAACAAGAGGCAATGGTTATATCGGTGAAGATATAACTGCGAACATGCAGACCATCAAAACTTTGCCTAAAAAAATTAAACGAGATTTAGATATTGAAGTTCGTGGTGAAGTTTATATGAGCAAAGATGTATTTAATCTTTTAAACGAAGAAAGAAGAGCTTTGGAAGAAGAACCATTTAAAAATCCGCGTAATGCGGCTGGTGGTTCGCTACGCCAATTAGATAGCAGTATCACTGAGCGAAGAAAATTAGACATCTTTAATTATACGGTAGTTGATATTTATAAATATGGAATTAAAAGTCAAAGTGAGGCTTTGCTTTTCTTGCAAGAATTAGGCTTTGTAATAAACCCTAATTACAAGTATTGCCAGAACATTGATGAAGTAATAGATTACATTAATCAGTGGAAAGATGCGAGAAAAGATCTCGATTACGAAACTGATGGTGTTGTTATTAAAGTAAATGACTTTGCGATGCAAGAAGAAATTGGCTATACTGTTAAGAGCCCGAAATGGGCAACAGCTTACAAGTTTCCCGCCGAAGAAGTCGAAACTAAATTACTAGATATTGTGTTCACAATCGGCAGAACGGGAAACATTACCCCTAATGCTGTTTTAGAACCAGTTATGATTTCTGGGAGCTTAGTTCAAAGAGCAACGCTGAACACGGAAGATTTTGTTGTTGATAGAGATATCCGGATTGGGGACTATGTAGTTGTTCGTAAAGCTGGAGAAATTATCCCTGAAGTAGTAAAGGTTAATTTTAATCGACGAACTGAAGGCTTGAAACCTTTTAAAATGATTGATAATTGTCCGATTTGCCATTCTACTTTGGTTCGTCAAGAGGACAAGATGGTTCATTATTGTCATAACGAAAAATGTGAGGGGCGAATTATTGCGTCACTAATTTACTTTGCCTCAAGAACGGCAATGAATATTGAAGGCCTCGGTGAAAGACTTGTTGAAGACTTATATAATCTTGGTTATCTTAAGAAAATAACTGACATTTACCGTTTAGAAAAATATTATGATGAGCTGATAAAAATTGAAGGCTTAGGGGAAAAAAGTGTTTCAACATTACTAAAGGCCATTACAGATTCTAAAATTAATCCTTTAGATAAAGTTATAACAGCTTTGGGAATTAGATTTGTTGGTAGTAAAGTTGCAAAAATATTAACGGCTAATTTTTCTTCGCTAACGGAATTAATGAACGCTGATTATGAAAGTTTAATAACAATAAAAGAGATAGGCCCAGCCATTGCTACTAGTTTAGTAAAATACTTTGCAGAAAATAGGAATCTGATTGTTGAACTGCAAAGTTTAGGTATCAATCCCGTGATTGTCAGACAACAAAAAGAAAACTTAATCTTTGCAGGGATGTCTATTGTCTTAACGGGAAAACTTGAAACCTTAACCCGCGATGAGGCGAGCCAAATAATTGAAGATTTGGGTGGAGCTTCAACAACAAGTGTTAGTAAAAAAACGGCTTTTGTGATTGCTGGTAGTGATGCTGGTAGTAAAAGAGATAAAGCAGCAACATTAGGTATTAGAATTATAAGCGAAGAGGAATTCTTAGAAATAATAAAAAGGTGATTATATGCAAAAATACATCGTTGTCAAAGGGGCACGAGAAAATAATTTAAAAAATGTTGATGTTAAGATACCGAAGGAAAAAATGGTTGTTATGACTGGTCTCTCAGGGAGCGGTAAAACATCCCTAGCTTTTGATACTATCTATGCTGAAGGGCAAAGACGGTACGTCGAGAGCTTGTCGGCTTATGCTCGGCAATTTTTAGGTAATCTGAATAAACCAGATGTTGATTCTATTGAAGGGTTATCGCCATCAATAGCTATTGACCAAAAAACAACAAATAAAAATCCCCGTTCCACCGTCGGAACAGTGACGGAAATATATGATTATTTGCGCTTGCTATATGCACGAATTGGTAAGGCGTATTGCCCTGAGCATAATGTTTTAATTGCGGCTCAGTCTATTGAACAAATGATTAATAAAATATTTGAATCCGAAGAAGATTCGCGAATAATTATTTATTCGCCAATTGTTTTCGGTAAAAAAGGATCTCATGAAAAGACTTTAGATTTAATTCAAAAAGAGGGTTTTTCTCGGATTAGGGTTAATGGAGAAATTCTTGATCTATCCGAAGATATCGATTTGGAAAAAACGAAACGCCATAATATAGAAATTGTCATTGATAGAATAAAACTTCGTAGCGATATTCGTTCACGACTATATTCTTCCCTGGAAACGGCTTTAAAATTTGGGGAAGGTAAAGTTATCGTTTCGATAAATGATAAAGAAAATACCTTTAGCGAGAATTTGGCTTGCCCATATTGTGATTTTTCTATTTCCAAATTAGAACCACGGTTATTTTCATTTAACTCGCCTTTTGGCGCTTGCAATGAGTGTAAAGGTTTAGGCGTCTTACAAAAGATTGATGAAAACTTATTGGTAACTGATCCGGAAATTTCAATTCGTGAGGGGGCAATACGCTATTTAAAAAATATTGTTGATACAGAAAATATTGAATGGCAAGTCTTTGAAAAAATGACTAGTCATTACCATATTGATCTAGATAAACCTTATCAAG
>DATESD010000136.1:0-3004 GCA_035270985.1 Bacilli bacterium
GCACCAATACGGTGCAAAGTATCAAGAGATTTCGTCGCTATTTTTTCTGTTCCCGTAACTGGAGGACAGATTATAACAATATTATCCGTATTTTCAATTTGTACTAATCGATCTTGTCCAATAGCCATTCTTTGCAATGTATAATAAGGCTCATGGCGATTACCAGTTACAATTACTGCTAATTTTTCATCGTTGTTAGCGTTCTTCTCATCGATATATTTTAAATTAACAAGGTTAGTCTCTGGGATCTTTAGATAATCATTATTCATCGCGACATTCATAATCTTTTGAACCTTCCGACCGATGATCGCAATTTTACGATTATTTGCCACACATAAGTTTATTACTTTTTGAATTCTATCTAGGTCACTCGAAAAGAGCGCGAATACTACTCTTTTGGAATTAAGCAGAATTTCATTTATCGCATGATTTAAAGCATAATCATTATTTACTCTATCAATATTTCCCGTGCCTAAACTTTCAGCACAAAGTGCTAAGACACCATTATCAGCAATAGCGCTTATTTTATTATAAGAAGTTGCATAGCGTTTATCACTACTACTAGTAAAAGTAAAGTCCGGAGCGTAAACAATTGCGCCATCGCTTGTCTTAATCGCGACGCCAACACTCTCAGGAATGCTATGAGTTGTTTTATAGAAACAAATCGAAACATTGCCGAACTTAAGAACTTTTTCGTCATTAATACGATATAACCTGTAATCAGCAATGTTTAACCCGGCATCAGTAATTGCTAGTTCCGCTAATGACATCGTAAAATGCGTACCAAAAACACCAATATTTAAAACTTTTAATAACTCCGGGAGAGCCCCAATAGCATCATCATGTCCATGTGACAAAAAGATCCCTTGGACTTTCTCCTTATTTTCAATTAAATAATTTATATTAGGAATTACAGCATCGATACCGTATAGTTCGACGCTAGGGAATTTTAAACCTGCATCCAGAATAAAAATTCTGTCATCGACTTCAACAACATACATGTTCTTTCCATTTTCGCCTAAACCACCTAAACCACAAAACTTTATTTTGCTCATGGAAACACCACCTTTATATGTTATTATACCAAATACAAGCTTATTTTACAAGATATCTTTACAAACAAACCCGCCAATTAAAGCCCAAAAAAAAGCGCTAATAATTCTTATCATTTATTAATTCCCAATTTTATGATACAATTATAGTATAGAAAAAGGAGTTTATATGAACATTTTAAACGTAACATCAGAAATAGGAATATTAAAAACTGTTATCCTTCACGAACCCGGTAAAGAATTAGAAAACCTAACACCTAATTATCTTGAAGAACTGCTTTTTGATGATATTCCTTGGCTACCTTTAGCAATTAAAGAGCACCAAGCTTTCGCAAAAGTTTTGCGAGATAATGGTGTGGAAGTTGTTTATCTAATTGACTTAGTTGCTGAGAGTTTAAATGAAAGTGATGATATAAAAAATGAATTTATTGTTCAGTTTATTTCGGAAGCTAACATTAATAGCGAAACATTATCCCAAGTTTTAATAGAATATTTAAAATCATTTTCAAGCACGAAAAAAATGGTTGCTAAAACAATGGCCGGAATCAAAAGAAATGAAATCCCCCATTATATTAAGAAAAATCTTACAGATTTTATTAGAGATTATCCTTTTGTTGCTAATCCGATGCCTAATTTATACTTTACCCGTGATCCTTTTACCATTATTAACAATAGTGCTTCTTTAAGCAAAATGTTTTCTCGAACTCGTAGTCGAGAAACTATCTATGGTGAATACATTTTTAAGTATCACCCTAAGTACAAATTACCCGAAAAAGAATTATTATATAAACGAAATTATGATACTAGTATTGAAGGTGGCGATATTTTAGTCCTAAGCGATAAGATTATTGCTATTGGTATTAGCCAAAGAACTCACCCAACAGCCATTGAACGCCTCGCAAAAAATATATTTTATAATAATGATAACAATTTTTCAACTATTCTCGCCTTTGATTTGCCTAAAGACAGATCTTTTATGCATTTAGACACTGTTTTAACCCAAGTTGATTATGATAAATTTACCATTCATTCGCAATTTCAAAAAGTTACAAAAATATACGAAATAACTCCTAACCCTAAAAAGAAGAGTCAACTACTTGTTAAACCATTAGATGCTAGTATGGAAGAAATACTAAGCAAATACTTAGAGGTACCAATTATGTTGATTCCTTGTGGGGGCAATGATTCTATCTCATCAGACCGTGAGCAGTGGAATGATGGCGCTAATACCCTAGCTATTGCCCCCGGAGAAGTAATCGTTTATGAAAGAAATCACATCACTAATGATATCTTAAAGAAAAGCGGAATAAAAATTCATCCTATTCCTTCAAGTGAGTTATCTCGCGGTCGCGGTGGTCCTCGTTGTATGGCAATGCCTTTATTTAGGTATAATTTAGAACAAAAAAGTTAGAACAGTCTAACTTTTTTTACTTACTAGTTATATTGCCTGCAAACCAATATTTCCCAATAAAATTATCGCTCGCTTTAACTTAGATATCTGAGTTGTTTTCAAAAAAGAAAAATGATATAATAAGATAATGTTAACAAATTTCAGAAAGGAACGCCTATGGAAAGAGTATTAATTATTATTGCCATCATCCTTTGTTGCATCTTTATTATCATCTTACTTCTTTCATTTGTGATTTTTTGTTTATCCTTCGTGCGATCAAACTATTTAGAAAAGAAAACTTTTGTTTTTGAAAAACTAAAACCTTACCAACAACAAATAGACGAGGGAATCAAATGGTTTTTAGCACAAGATTATCAAAATATTTCCCTAAAATCTTTTGATAATTTAACTTTGGCTGGCAAATTTCTTAAAAATCCTGCTTCAGTTGGGACGATTATCTTAATGCATGGCCACCGCGGATCAAGTCTACGCGACTTTTCTTCTATCTTTGAATTTTATTATAATCTTGGTTATAATATCTTAATTCCTGATCAAAGAGCTC
>DATESD010000137.1:0-2369 GCA_035270985.1 Bacilli bacterium
TTATAGCCCTCATTATGCAAACTAGGGTTTACAACATAAGCAATTTTATTAAGCTCATAAGCAAAAAGCTTTTCAGGATTGATAATGATATTATTAACTTGAGGAATAATGGCTAGTGGCATAGTTATCTCCTTATTATCAATTATATTTTACCATAATTATTATTGTTTTTAAAGTCTATATAAGGAAAAAGGATTTTATAATATAATTAGACAATAATTGCTTACTTTTTAGAAAAGTGATATAATCAAAACGTAATTATTAAGAAAACAAATAATCGAGGAGGATTAAGATGAAAGATTTTGAAATATCCATTATTAAAGCTTTACGAGATTTATCAACCCCCTTTATTGATGGACTGTTACAAGCAATTACTTTTTTAGGAGAACAGTATGTTTTGATTGCTTTACTAGCTGTGGTTTATTTTATCTTTGATAAAAAGGCTGGTCAAAGAATTGCCTACGCCATTTTCACATCCTTGTCACTTAACGGAGCCGTAAAAGGCATCGTCAAGTATGAGCGTCCTTTTGTCTATGACACTAGTTATGACCCTGTCAGAGTCGAAACAGCGACCGGGTATTCCTTTCCTAGTGGACATACACAAAATGCTTCAGTTGTTTATACTGCCATTGCTCTACAATTTAAAAAGAAATGGCTAATTTGGGTCGCAGGAATTCTGGTGGTTTTAATCGGTGTTTCCCGGGTCGGTCTCGGTGTCCATTATCCAAAAGATGTCATTGTTGGTTGGATCTTTGGAATTGGTTGTGCCTTCCTTGGTAACTACTTACATCGTAAATTTGAAGATGATATTAAAAAACAAGCATTGCTTTATGTCATAACATTTGCGCTTTTTTTACCCTTTGTTTTCATCTTTTGGCGAAAAGACTTTGCTGATATAAAGATTTATAAAGATTTCTATACCGGCTTTTCGATGTTTGCTGGTTTCATTATTGGTAGTCTTCTCGAAAGAAAATTCGTTGACTTTAATTGCCAAGCTCCATTACCAAAAAGATTACTGCGTTTATTTGGGGCAATCATCTGTGTCTTACTAACACAGTTTGGTTTAGCAATGGTTTTCCCTGCGGGATTTATTCTGTTAGACATGTTTAGATATTTCCTTGTTTCGTTTGTTACTTTAGGTCTATATCCTATTATCTTTAAAAATAATCTCTTTAAAAATAGTGTGTCAAAAAAATAATCTCTTTAAAAAGTGAAGCTTATAATTAGCTTCACTTTTTTTATACTATAATATTTTTAAATCTGACTGTTACTCTTCGCTTGTAAGCGTCCATTATTTACTGAGAAGCAATTAAAATCGTTACCATCATAATAACATATAAAACAAAAAGTACAGCCGTAAGCATTGCACTAATTAAGGCCCCTTTACCAGCTATTCTCGCCGTTTTTGGTTTCTCTTCTCGCCATATAAGATAGAGAACAAGTCCGGCAAGCGGAATAAAAAAGCCTAAGACTCCCCACTCTAAACCACCGGTATCAATAGATGATGTAATAAAATCATTTTTATCCGCTTTCCCACAGACCAAGCAAAATTTTTGACCCTCTTCTAGTTGAGCACCACAGTTACGACAATAAGCCATATAAACACCTCTTTTTATCTATACCAATTATAACCGAATATTTGAAATCTGTCAATTATAAGAATTGTGATAGTTTTTTATCATCATTCTCCTTAATTTTTGAAAAGGATTTTCTCTTTCACCATAACTATCACCTCCGTTTCGATTATAAACGAAGCCAACAGGAAAATTATGGTTAGTTTCGCTTGTAATCGAAACTGTCTATAGAAAGTAATAACCGTCAACTATAGTGACTTAGCTATAACAACAAACGTGTGTTTTATTAACCTTCTTGTTTTAATGGGGCCTAATAGCCAAACTTTTCTTTTAGATAACGACCATATCTTCTTGATCATTAAAAGGATTAGCAAGCAGTTTGCGGTACATATTATCCATTAATAGCGTTCCAAGCGGAGCAGTTATTAAAATAGATAAGACGGCCATTGTTAGAATCAGCGGGCCAATGCTTAAATTCATTGATAAGGCTATCCCACCAATCGAAGCTTGGACAGTTGCTTTGGGAAGATAAGATATCGCGATGAATAGTTTTTCTTTTTTATTTAAGTTAGTAAACAGAAGTGACAAGTAAACACCAAACGAGCGAAACACTAAAGCTATTAATAAGACAATGATTGGTGCGAAACCGGCGCTAAGAGCATAGTTTAAATCAACGGAAATTCCGACCAATACAAAAAGAATGATTTCAAAGAACACCCATAGTTTTTGATATCCTCTTTCAATTTTTATCGCTTCTTCTTTATTGCGAAGAAAAATCATAACCCCTAGTGTGAT
>DATESD010000138.1:0-5276 GCA_035270985.1 Bacilli bacterium
TAGTATGGTAATTAAAATGATAATTGGCTATTTAATTTTAGTCCTGTATTTTACTGCTGATGCTGTTGCTGCTGAGGTTTATGAGAGAAAAGGTTATACAAGATTTAAAGGTGCTTTATGGGGCTTAATTCCTATTTATGGAGTGATTCATGTTTTTAAAGCTCGCGACATTAAACTATATCAAAAAACAGCATTGTCGAAGTTTTATACACCAAAAGAATTATTGATGAAACTTCTCACATTTGCTGAATTAGTATTAGTAGCGGTTATCGTCGTTGTTCCGGTTATTTATATGATTGGTTCTTCGTTTGCTGCGCAAACGGGACTACCAACAACTTTTTGGCCGGAGACTTTAACGCTCAACAACTATGTAAAACTATTTAATGAAACTAAATTTCCTGTTTGGTTTAAAAACACGTTGATAATTGCGATTTTAAATACAATAATTGGCGTAGTCTTTATTACGGGAGCAGCGTATGTCTTCTCAAGATTTAAATTTAAAGGAAAAAAAGTTGGTTTAATCACTATCTTAGTCTTGCAAGTATTTCCTGGCTTTATGGGATTAATTGCGATGTTTACTTTATTTGAAGTTTTTGGCTTACTTGGTAAACCGGTCGCCCTAACAATTCTTTATGTTGGTGGTGCCGTACCATTTAATCTTTGGTTAATCAAAGGCTATTTGCAACAAATTCCCAAGGATCTTGATGAATCAGCGATGTTAGACGGAGCGAATAAGATGCAAATTTTCTTTAAGATTATTTTGCCGCTTTCCGTTCCAATTCTATCCTTTGTGGCTGTTAGTATGTTTATGGCACCATGGATGGACTATATGTTACCAAAATTCTTGCTCGATGTTAATGTTTCCGGGGGCGCCGAAAATATTAAAGAACAATGGACGTTAGCCGTTGGCTTGTTTGAAATGATTGCCGGAGCTGACAAGCAGAGTTATACTACTTTTGCGGCGGGTTCAATGATTATTGCTACCCCAATAACTATTCTGTACATGGTTTTCCAACGTTTCTTGATTCAAGGAATTACCGCGGGGGCCACAAAAGGTTAAAAAATTACATATTAATAGGCATGGTTTAAATCATGCCTATTAATTTATAAAAAAGATGGTGAAGATATGAAGTGGTGGAAAAAAGCATTCGGATATCAAATCTATATTAGAAGTTTTAAAGATTCTAATAACGATGGCATTGGTGATATTCGTGGTATTATTGAAAAGTTAGATTACTTATCCTTTTTAGGAATAAATCTACTTTGGATCTGTCCTTTTTATAAATCACCAATGGATGATAATGGTTATGATGTTAGTGATTTTTGTGATGTCAGTGCTGAGTATGGTAATATGAACGATATCAAAGAGTTGATTGCTAAAGCTCACCAAAAAAACATTAAAATAATTATTGATTTAATTCTTAATCAAACTTCTGATGAACATTATTGGTTTAAGGAGAGTAGAAAATCTTTAGATAACCCTTATCGTAATTATTACATTTGGGAATCACCAAGATATGTTGCAGGAAAAAGAATTGAGCCAACTAATTGGGCGTCTTTCTTTGGTGGCAGTTGTTGGGAATATGATGAATTAACTAATCAATATTATATGAAAATATTCTCTAAAAAAATGCCGGATTTAAATTGGAAAAATCCCGAAGTTAGGGCAGAAATAGCTAAAGTTGCTAAGTATTGGCTTGATTTGGGAATTAACGGTTTTCGTCTTGATGCTGTTGCTCATTTAGGTAAAGCTGAGTTTATTGATTCCCAATATCAAACTGAGGAAAAATATAAACCTGAATGGGAAAAATATTCCAATTTGCCAGTTGTTCACGAATATTTAAATGAGTTAAATATTAATGTCTTTTCTAAGTACGATATTGTAACTGTCGGTGAAATTGGCGGTCGCGCTCTTATTGATGATGCTTTGCTTTATGTAAGACCAAGCCAAGAAGAACTAGATATGGTTTTTAATTTTGATCATAACTGGTGTAACAATGGTTGGAACCGCAAAAAAAGTGAGAAATTAAAAATTAACGTCAAGCAAATGAAAGAAACATTTAATAAATGGCAGACTGGTTTACAAGGAAAAGGTTGGAATGCTCTGTACTGGTTAAATCATGATCACCCACGATTGGCGAGCCATTACGGTGATAGTGATTATTTGCCTGAAAGTTTGAAGATGCTTGCTATTTGTATGTATTTCATGTGGGGAACCCCGTTTATATATAATGGGGAAGAAATTGGAATGACTAATCCAAAGTTCAAATCAATTGCCGATTTTAAGGATGTTTCCCTTCATAATCAATATCGCATTAACGTTTTAGAAGGTAAACAAGATAGTTCAGAGTTTATTGATAGTGCTGCTTATAATACGCGAGATAATGCCCGGACAATCATGCAATGGTCAAAAGAGAAAAATGCTGGTTTTTCTCTTACTAAACCTTGGAATATGGTAAATGACAATTACCAAGATATTAATGTTCAAAACGAAATTGAAAATAAAGACTCTATTTTAAATTTTTACCGAAAAATTATTGATATTCGCTTAAATAGCGAGTATAATAACTTAATTATTTATGGTAAATACCAGCAATTGTGGCTTGACCATCCCCAATTATATGGATATTTGCGGGATGATAAAACTAAAAGAATATTAGTTTTGTGTAATTTAACGAGTGAAAGATTTATTATAGACGAAATAGCATATAAAGTAAAAAAAGTTATCATCTCAAATTATGAACGAAAGGAAGTTCCCCAAGAATTTGCTCCATATGAAGCAATCGTTGTGGAAGTGGAATAAAATTATGCGCGGTAGTGGAATTTTATTGCATATTAGCAGTCTCCAAAGTCCTTACGGAATTGGGACTATTGGTAAAAGTGCTTATCAGTTTGTTGATTTTCTTGTGAAATCAGGCCAAAAGTATTAGCAAGTATTACCATTAGGTCCAACATCATACGGAGATTCACCTTATCAAACATTTTCTGCTTTTGCCGGTAATCCTTATTTTATTGATTTGGATACTTTAGTCGAAGAAGGATTACTTGATAAAAAAGATTTGAAAAATCTAGAAAAAGTTGATGACCCTTATTGTGTAAACTTTGAGAGGATTTATCGTACGCGATTTTATGTTTTAGAAAAAGCATATTATAAGTTTATAGAAAAAAATGATTTGACTCAATTTGATAATTTTATCACTACTAATAAATATTGGCTTGATGACTATTCATTATTTATGGCGATAAAATCATTAAATGTTGAAGGTAACTGGTATGGATGGAGTGATTTATACCGAAAGCGAGATTTAAAGACGATCGCTGAATTTAGGTATAATCACGATCGAGAAATTAAATTTTGGTGTTTTATCCAGTTTAAGTTTTTTGAACAATGGTTGAACTTGAAGAATTATGCCAATGAAAAGGGCATTAAGATAATTGGTGATATGCCAATCTATGTTGCCTATGATTCTAGCGATGTGTGGGCAAACCCAAAAAATTGGCAACTTGATAAAAATCTCGTTCCAACCGTTGTTGCTGGTGTACCGCCAGACTATTTTGCGAAGACAGGCCAACTTTGGGGAAACCCTATTTATGATTACCAATTAATGGAAAAAGATGGTTACTCATGGTGGGTCAGACGAATTGAAGAAGCGTTTAAATTATATGATATTGTTCGGATTGATCATTTTCGCGGATTTGAATCATATTATGCTATTAAATACACGGACAAAACTGCTGAAGCGGGAAAGTGGATAAAAGGTCCCGGAGCATCTTTGTTTCAAAGAATTAAAGAAAAACTAGGGGACTTAGAAATAATTGCTGAAGATTTGGGATTTTTAACTCCTGAAGTGTATACAATGTTACGTCAAACAGGTTATCCGGGAATGAAAATATTGCAATTTGGTTTTGATCCCCAAGATGATAGTGAATATCTTCCCCACAATTATTTACCAAACTCAGTTGCTTATACAGGAACTCACGATAATAAAAATTTAAAAGATTGGCTAGAATCGCTAACTCCAGAAGTGAAAGAATTTTGTTTTGATTATGCCAATATTAATAGCGAAGAAGAAGCGGTAAACAAATTAATTAAGTGTACCTTAGCTTCATCAAGCAATATTGTAATTATTCCGTTAGCTGATTATTTAGAACTTGGTCAGGAAGCTAGGTTTAATATTCCTTCGACTTTAGGCAAAAACTGGGTCTGGAGAATGGATGACAAAGATTTAACGGAAGTATTGCAAAAAAGAATTTATAAAAATACCAAAATTTATAAGCGATAAAAAAAGAGTAGAATCTACTCTTTTTTTGATAGGAAATTAAAAGATAAAAAACTTTTAATGATATTTTTTTAAAAACTTAGTTAATAATATATTGCATTTTTCTTGTTCAACAAGGTAACTCATTCCATGATCCGCATTATCAATGATATATAGTTCTTTCTTGTTTGAATAAGAATTGAAGTTATCAACACTCATCCACGAAGGGATTAGTTTGTCATCAGCTCCATGAATAAATAGGACAGGAATTTTACCATTTTTTAAAGCTTCAATTGTTGTTTCCCTAATATCAATGCCGATGAAGACTCGGGCATAAAAGTTTACCAAAAATAAAACAGTAAATGGAGGGAAGAAAAGACTATTTAATATTTTTTTAATTAACTGATAGGGGGAAGTAAAACCACAATCAGCGATTACTCCTTTAACGTTTCTGGGTAAAGTTAAGCCTAGCGTCATTAAAACAGTAGAAGCTCCCATTGATATGCCATCTAGGAAAATTGGCAAGGTATCATCTAATTCTTTATTAATGTAATTAATCCAGGCTAGACAGTCATGTTTTTCTTTAATTCCCCAAGTTATAAATTTTCCTTGGCTTTTCCCGTGAGCTCTTTGATCAGGAATTAAGATATTATAACCAAGATTATAATAAAATTCAAAGATAGAAGAAAAGTCGCGTAGACTTGATCCGCGGTGGCCATGCATTAAGATAATCGTCCCAACTGCGGCAGGGTTCTTAAGAAATTTGCCAACTAAAGTTAAATTATCAAAAGATTTCAACGAAACGTTTTGATAATCTTGTGCTAGAAACCATTTAATTCCTGCAGCTATTTGTTGTTGGTAAGGCTTTAGTTTTTCAAAAACGAAAGTTTTCTGTTCTAGGTAGTTTGATCGCAAGAATGCTAAACAAAAAATAACAAATGAAAGAAGTAAGATGGCAATAAAGATACAACACAGTATTATGCCAATAATAATTAATGCTCTTTCCATATGTATTCC
>DATESD010000139.1:0-2216 GCA_035270985.1 Bacilli bacterium
CTGTGAATATTGCATCAATTGTCACCTATGATTTATTATATAAAAAAGATGATTTTTTAATCAATACAATTAAAAATCAAACCTTCGATATGACAAGCGATAGTTTTGATATTGATGCGACTAAGTTCGTGGGGAAAAAGGTAAATGATAAAATAACCCTTGATGAAGATGATATAAAAGTTGTTGCTCAAATTACAAAAATAGAAGAAAAGGTTGCGGATATACTTTCCGAAGAAATAGTTAAAAAGTTGCGATTTTCACGGGTAATAACTGTTGAAGGGTTCAATAAAAAAGTAAAAGAGACAATCGAGTTTGGAAAATTACTCGACTTAATTGTTTACTATTTGACGGAGTTCATTATTCAAAGCAAGCAATTGGTTTTTGATGACTACGTTATTAATTTTTATCATCGGTTTAAAGACAACTTAAACTTAGCCAATGATAAAGTTGATTATAATTTAGGCGTTCAAAGAATGTTGATAATTGAGTATCTAAGCAGCATTATTGATTTGAAGAACGATAGTGATCGAGTAAAACACATCAACAAAATAGAAGATGAACAAATCCTCGCCAATTTGCTTGATGGTGATGATTTATATTTTGCCGAATCATTTTTTGAAAGAAGAGTCCAAGAACTTAAAATTTTAAATTATTGTTTAGAACAAAACATTATTGATATAAAAATATAGGATAAATATAGAAATACAGGCTAGAAAAGAGGTGATACTGTGTTTTCAAATATAAGATTAGATAAGGCTGTTTTACCAGCAATGGCGATTAAGGGAATTGTTCCTTTGCCGAATAACGAAATTAGATTGGATGTAGGACGTCTTGAAAGCATCGAAGCTTTAAAAGAAGCGATGAAGAAAGATAAATATATTGTTTTACTTGTCCAAAAAAATCCAGCAGCTAATGAAATTGATACTGATGAATTATATAAAGAAGGATTAGTTGCTAAAATTGTCTATGAGATGGGAAAAGCACCAGTTCACAAGGTAAAGCTACTAGGTATTGTTAGATGTAATGTTTTAGAATTCGTTCAAAAAACACCATTCTTACAAGTTAGTATTGCTACGGTACCGGTTATTAATGATGAGATTGAAAAAGAATTAGCATATGTTAGATTATTAATCAGCGAGTTAGAGCAAGAAGGGGCTAAGTTATTTGAAGGGCGTCCAGAATTATCAGGGTTAATTTCTCAAGGAGTTACTGCTGATAAGTTAACTGATGTCCTAGCG
Organism: Bacilli bacterium; assembly: GCA_035270985.1. Lineage (GTDB taxonomy): Bacteria > Bacillota_I > Bacilli_A > ML615J-28 > CAG-698 > JAAYBG01. The sequence continues at coordinate 1,239 of DATESD010000139.1, forward strand.
TACAACTTGCCATTAGATTTTAATTCCAAAATGCGTTATTTACAAACTCCAAGCGTTAGTCAAAGGCTATCGTATATGCTTGAGGATATTAAAAAAGAGAAGTACATTCGTTCGATTGAAAGTGAGATTGATCAAGAAGTTAGAAAGTCAATTAATGAAAATCAAAAAGAATATTACTTAAGAGAGAAAATGCGTATTATCCAAGATGAACTTGGCGATAAGGTTAATAAAGAAACTGATATAGAAGAAATGCGCAAAAAGATTTTTGCTGCCAAGATGCCGCAAGAGATGGAAGAAAAAGCTCTCAAGGAATTAGACCGTTATAGTTCGCTCAGTTCAGCGAGTGGTGAAAGTTCAATTTTAAGGAGTTACTTAGAATTCATTATTAGCCTTCCATGGTCAAAAGAATCAAAAGAGAACAATGATATTAGAAAAGCCAAGGAACAATTAGATAGTGATCATTACGGACTAGAACCTGTTAAGGAAAGAATCTTAGAATACTTGGCAGTTAAAATTATGACAAAGAAAACACCGCAGGCTATTTTATGCTTAGTTGGCCCTCCAGGCGTTGGTAAGACTTCGCTAGCTCGGTCTGTAGCAACAAGTTTAAATAAAAAATTTGTTAAACAGTCACTAGGGGGAGTTAAAGACGAATCAGAAATAAGAGGCCATCGTCGAACATATATTGGGGCTTTGCCGGGGCGAATCTTACAAGGAATGCGTCGAGCAGGAGTTATCAACCCAGTTTTCTTATTAGATGAAGTTGACAAACTATCAAGCGATTTCCGAGGAGACCCATCTAGTGCTTTGTTAGAAGTTTTAGATGGCGAACAAAACAAATATTTTAGTGATCATTATCTTGAAGAGCCATATGATTTGTCACGAGTTTTCTTTATTGCCACAGCTAACTATTTGGAAAATATCCCTCTAGCTTTAAGAGATAGAATGGAAATTGTTCAAATGAGTAGTTACACTGAA
>DATESD010000140.1:0-3207 GCA_035270985.1 Bacilli bacterium
GTGTAAAGGTTTAGGTGTCTTACAAAAGATTGATGAAAATTTATTGGTAACAGATCCTGAAGTTTCAATTCGTGATGGAGCAATTCGTTATTTGAAAAATCTTGTTGATACAGAAAATATTGAATGGCAAGTATTTGAAAAAATGACTAGTCATTACCATATAGATCTAGATAAGCCTTATCAAGATTTAGATGATGAAGAAAAAGAAATTATTTTATTTGGTTCTAAAGAACCAATAGCATATGAAATAACAACTAGTGGGGGAAATACCCTGCGGAAATCGCAATACATTGAAGGAATTGCTAGTTTAATTGAAAGAAGATATTTGCAAACAACTTCAAATATGGCACGAGAATACTACAATTCATATTTAGCTGATTATGAATGTCCTGAATGCCATGGCATGCGGCTTTCAAAAGAAGCCTTGAGTGTTGTTGTTGGTGATAAAAATATTTACCATTTTACGGAATTAACCGTAATTGAAGCTTTAGAATACTTAGATGGTTTACATTTGAACGAAACAGATGTCCAAATATCTAACCTAGTGCTTAAAGAAATAAAGCAGAGACTCCAATTTTTAGTTAATGTTGGCTTGGATTATTTAACATTGTCACGGGCTAGCGCTACTTTGTCAGGTGGGGAGAGCCAAAGAATTCGGTTAGCAACACAAATAGGATCGCACTTAACGGGCATCTTGTATGTTCTTGATGAGCCCTCGATTGGTCTTCATCAAAGAGACAACGCGAAACTCGTTGCTACTTTGAAAGAAATGCGGGATTTAGGAAACACTTTAATCATTGTTGAACATGATGAAGAAATAATGATGCAATCCGATTATCTTATTGATGTTGGGCCTTTAGCTGGTGAACTAGGTGGAGAAATTGTTGCTGCGGGGACACCACAAGAAGTAATGGCTAATGAAAAGAGTATAACTGGGCAATATCTATCGAAGAAAAAATTTATTCCGATTCCGGAAAAAAGAAGATTAGGTAATGGAAGATTTCTGAAGATAATTAATGCTCATGAGAATAATCTAAAGAATATCGATGTTGATATTCCCGAAGGCATGCTAATTGTTGTTACAGGCGTAAGTGGCTCGGGTAAATCAACATTAATTAGTAAAACCTTGTCAAAATTTTTAAGTCAAAAAATATATCGTTCTAAGCAAACGCCAGGTAAATGCGATGACATAATCGGGTGGCGCGATTTTGAAAAAGTGATTGACATTAATCAATCACCAATTGGGAGAACACCACGGAGTAACCCGGCAACTTATACGGGAGTCTTTGATCATATAAGAGATTTGTTTGCCGAAACAATGGAAGCAAAAGTTCGCGGTTATAACAAGGGAAGATTTTCTTTCAATGTTAAGGGCGGCCGATGTGAAAAATGTTGGGGCGATGGTGTTGTAAAGATTGAGATGCATTTTTTACCTGATGTTTATATTCCTTGCGAAGAATGTCATGGAACAAGATATAATCGCGAGACTTTAGAAGTAAAATATAAAGGTAAAACAATAGCTGATGTCTTAACGATGACAGTTGAAGAAGCCGTAAACTTCTTCGCAAAAATTCCGGCTATTTTCAATAAATTGAGCACCTTGAAAAATGTGGGGCTGGGATACGTTAAATTAGGGCAAAGCGCGACAACCCTATCAGGAGGAGAAGCGCAAAGAGTAAAATTAGCTAGTGAACTACATAAGAAGATAACGGATAAAACAATTTATTTTCTTGATGAGCCAACAACAGGCCTACACTCTGATGATATTAAGCGATTACTAGAAGTAATTAATTTCATTGTTGATCAAGGAGCGACTGTTATTATAATTGAACATAATTTAGATATTATTAAAAATGCTGATCATATAATCGATTTGGGACCTGAAGGTGGTTACCGTGGAGGCGAGGTTATCTTCGCAGGCTCACCAGAAGAAATCATTAAATGTGATAAATCTTATACTGGTCAATATTTAAAAAAAGTAATGATTAAACATTAGATTTACACACGTACAAGCAAAGAAAAAGAAGTTTCTTTGGAGGTTAAGATGGATAATAAAAAAAGAAAAGAAAAACGCGAAAAAATAGAAAAAGATTTTGAAAAATCAATGCGTGATTTGGAAAAGCAAGTTGAAGATTTAAAGGAATCGGGTGTGATCGATCCAAATAAAATAAAAGTGATTAAAATTAAGTTGCCAAATATTGATCCGAAGAAAAAAAAGCTTTTATTTATTACTGAAATAATTATTTCTTTGCTATTGTTTTTTGGATTAAGTGGTTACATAAAATGGGTTGATTATCCGGAATTATTCTATTTTTTCATTGCTGGAGGAATATATGTCTTTACCGAGGTGATATTTAGAAAAGCAATTGATTTGTTGTTGCCTAAATTTGCTGTTTACTCGTTAGGGGCTTTTAGTATTATTGCCGGTATGATCGCTTTTGTGCTAACAATGTTTTTTGCACCGGGAATAATTATTACGAGTACATTAGGAGCAATTATGTTTTACATTGCTTTTATTATTATTAGAAGTTTAGTTAAAGGGTTAATCATCGACAGGATGTTTAGTAGAAAAAGGGTTTAGGTAATTATATGCTATTAATTTTTGATTTAGATGGAACAGTACTTGACACATATCCGCTTATTGAAGCGACATTCAGACAATTATTTGATAAGTTTTTACCGGATTATAAATATACTGATGTGGACTTAAAAAGTTTTTTTGGCCCAGGGTTAATCGATACGTTTACTAAAATAGGTTGTGATGAAGAACTGGCAAATAGTTTATTTAGAGAATACCGTATTTTGAATATGCAGTTGCAACCGCAGTATTCACTAATGTTTCCTGGAGCTACTGAGATTCTCGCGGAACTTAAAAAAGATGGCCATAAAATGGCGATATTTTCTAATAAAATTACAGAAACAATTACTTCTAATCTTCAGCAAACGGGAATGCTGTCACTTTTTGATGTGATAGTTGGTATTGATCAAGTCAAAAACCCCAAACCACATCGAGAAGGAATTGACCTAATTAAAAAAATTATGAATATTGATGATTGTGTTTATATCGGTGATGTGAAAACCGACATGCAAGCAGCTGTCAACGCCGGTGTTGACGGTATTGGTGCCGGATGGGCTTTGACTTCTAAAGAAGACTTATTTGCTGCTGGGGCTAAACATGTAGCCTTAGATATGAAGGAATTATTAAAG
>DATESD010000141.1:0-9032 GCA_035270985.1 Bacilli bacterium
GCCTGTTGTTAGGTTAGCGTTGTAACTAATAACAAAACCAGTTAATAGGGAAACCTCACTAAAGACAATCGAAATAATCACAGTTTTTAAAAAAGAATCTCCCACGAGTATTGCCGCGGCAATCGGAATTATCATTAAGGAGGCAATTAATAAAACACCGACAATATCGATAAATAAAGAAATTACTAAAGCTAAAATAATTGTTATTAGCAACTGTAGTGATTTTACGTTTATTCCCGAGACGGTCGCATAAGTTTCATCAAAGCACAAGGTGACTATTTTTTTATATGAAGTGAAAATGACAATAAAAATTATGATGGCAATAACGACAATAACAATTAAGTTAGTTGCCGAGACCGAATAAATTGAGCCAAATAATAAACTTGTTGTAAACTTTGCATCAATATTATTGCTGAGGTTGATAAACAAACCACTTAGGGCGACACCGAAACTCATGACAATCGGCATCGACAATTCTTTGTAGTTTTTATAAAAGCCTCGCAGTCTTTCGATTAAGAAAGTTCCACCGATACTAAAGATGATCCCCATGAAAGCTGGGTCAAAGCCTTTAACCGTAATAAGTTTCGACAAGAAGACGCCAAAACAGACTCCAGCTAAAGAAAAGTGGCTTAAAGTATCAGCGATAAAAGCTAGGCGACGAATAACAACAACAGATCCGATTAAGGGAGCTAAAACACCAACGATTATCCCGGCAATTAAGGCATAAAACATGAAATCATATTTGAATAGGGCGCTAAAGAAACCGCTAAGTATCATGTTCTTCACCCATCTTCTCAAAACGATAATCGCCTAACTCGTTAAGGGTTAAATGATAATCAGTTAAGTCTTTACAAAAATCAAGATCATGGCTTGACAAAATAATAGTTATATCTTGGGCTTTTAAATCAACAAGAATTTGATGCAGTGTTGCGACATTATCAGCATCGACTCCGACAGTTGGTTCATCAAGGATTAATAATTTAGGATTGTTTAATAAACTTCGGGCGATAAACACTCGTTGAATTTGGCCACCTGATAAATTATTTATATTTTCATGGTATATTTTGTTTAAATCAAAAGTATTGATAATTGAAGTATAAAAAGCATCGCGTTTTTTATTATAAGCACAGGCTAATATTTCAAAAACTGTAATGGGAAATTCATAATTGAATTCTGTTTTTTGCGGGACGTAACCGACATTTGAAAATTTCTTCGTATGGTTAATATCAACATCATCAAGAAAAATCGAACCGTCAGGAACATTAAGTAGTTTTAAGAAACATTTAATAAGGGTACTTTTGCCGCTGCCATTTTTACCGTGTATTGTTAAAAAATCTCCACTTTTTAAGGAGAAAGACACTTTGTTTAAAACAATTTTTTGTGTATAGGCAAAAGTTAAGTTATCAACTGTTACTCTCATAGATAACCTCCACTTAAAAATATTCTATCATAAAACTACGATTAAAACAAGAAAAATACTTTCCTTTTTATGGATAATATGAGATAATAGAATATAAGCTATTTTGCTTTTAAAGTAGGTGAAACAATGGAGAAAAGGTTTATAACATTTGAAGGCGGCGAAGGTAGTGGAAAGACAACCATTATTAAGAGCTTAATGCAAGAGTTAAAAGAGAAAAATGTTAAAGCGTTTCAGTCACGGGAACCGGGCGGATCGAAAATTTCTGAAGAAATAAGAAAAGTAATTCTTAATGTTGAGAATACTAAGATGGATTATATAACAGAAGCCTTATTATATGCCGCTAGTAGAAGGCAACATTTAGAAGAGGTAATTAAACCAGCTTTAAAAGAAGGATACTTAGTAATTTGTGATCGGTACATTGATTCTTCTTTAGCCTACCAAGGATATGCCCGGGGCTTAGGAATTGATGAAGTATATAACTTAAATCACTATGCGACGGGAGGACTACTTCCCGATTTAACAATTTTTATCGATGTTAATCCCGAAGAAGGATTAGCGCGCATTGTGAAAAACAATCGTGATAAAGATCGGTTAGATCTGGAAACAATTAACTTTCACCATCAAGTTCGTGAAGGTTATCTCCAGTTAATTAAAAGGTTTCCCGATAGAATTAAAAGAGTTGATGGTAATCGCGAGATTAATGAAGTTTATGCCGATATAAAAAAAATAGTATTTGAAAATTTGTAGGAGGAATCATGGAATTTAGCACTTTACTAAGAACGCAAACAAGAGTTGTAAAATTGCTTAAAAATAGCATTCTTAAGAATCGCTTAGTAGGAATCTACTTGTTTGAAGGTGCTAAAGGAACGCAAAAGATTGAAGCGGCTTATTATTTTGCGGCTTTGGTGATGTGTGAAGAAGAAAATAAGCCATGTGGCGAGTGCTTGTCGTGCAAGCGAATTCAAGAAGGCAGTCATCCCCGAATTTTCTTTGTTGAACCAGGAGCTAAGGGAAGTATTTTGAAAAGTCAAATTGATGATTTAGAACATGAATTTTCTCGCGTTTCCTTAGAAGAAGGAATAAGAGTATTTATTATTAAAGATATCGATAAGGCGACTATCGAAGCGTCGAACTGCTTATTAAAGTTTTTGGAAGAAACGAGTAGCACAACATATGGTGTGCTAACAACCGAAAATTTATCGAGTGTTATTAGCACAATAAAATCACGGTCGCAAATTGTTGCTTTCGCCAAGGTCCCACGAGACATTGTTATTGAAGAATATACAAAAAGAGGAATTAAAGAAGAACTTTCCCGAGTTTTATCGGTTCTAACAAATGATATAAATGAAGGCTTATTATTTGCTAATGATCAGAAAATAAATTCAATTATTGGATTAGTAAAAATGCTTGATGAGGCGTTTTGGTATAAAGAAAAAGAACCGATTCTTGTTCTTAATGATGAGGGTAAATTCTTACTTAATGAAAAAGATAAAATGTATCACAATATTTTCTTAGATCTAATGGCGACGATTATTAATGATCATATCTATCACAAATTAGAGCAAAAAAATGAAGTCATTTTTGTTGATGCTGATTTTGATATCGATTGTGAGATAAAAGAACTTTTCTTGATTGTAGAGAAGATCTTAGTTTATAAACAAAAAATAAAATACAATGTTAATTTAGAGCTTATGTATATGCAAATGTTGATTGAAATAGTGAGGTAGATATGATAAAGATAGTTGGAATAGCATTTAAAGAAGTTGGTAAAATATATTGGTTCGACCCGACACCGTTTAATCTTAATGTTGGGGATAAAGTTGTCCTAGAAACCGTCAGAGGCCTAGAGTTAGGGACAGTTACACAACCGATTATGGAAGTCGAAGACAATACTCTGGAACACGAATTGAAACCAGTGTTAAGGGTTGCTAATAAATATGATATAAAGAATTATGAGGATAATTTAGAAAGAGCAAAAAAAGCATTAGTTAGTTGTGAAAGAATAATAAAAAAACAGAAGCTTGAAATGAAATTGTTAGATTGTGAGTATACTCTTGATCATCAAAAAATAATTATCTATTATAATGCTGATGGGCGAGTAGATTTCCGGGAGTTATTAAAAGATTTAGCTGCAGAGTTTCGTGTTCGAATTGAACTACGCCAAGTTGGCCCTCGCGAAGGCGCAAAATTCATTGGTGGTATTGGCCCTTGTGGACGAGTAATTTGTTGTAAATCACATTTACGGGAATTTGATTTAGTTACGATGAAAATGGCTAAAGATCAAGGAATGACTTTAAGTGCATCTAAAGTTGCCGGTCTTTGTGGCAAGTTAATGTGCTGTATTGGCTATGAAAGTGCAGTATACGATGAGATTAGGAAAAGAATCCCTTTGATTGGGGATATTGTTGATACGCCAAAATGTAAAAACTGCCGTGTCATTAGTGTTGACTTCTTGAAGGAAAGACTTAGAACAATTGATCGAGAAGAAAAAATTGATGAATGGGAAGCAAAGGAAGTAGTCAAAGTTCAAGCCCATAAAGAAGAGGTATCAGCTAAAGATTTAACCGATGATGTAAATGATGAATAAGGAAAACATATGGAAAATGTTCATGAATTATTGGGCTATAAAAAAATAAAAATAATCCAAAGAGATGATATGTTACGATTTTCTTTAGATTCAACACTGTTAGCTGATTTTGTTAAGGTTACTAATAGCACTAAAAAGATAATTGATTTGGGAACGGGAAATGCCCCAATACCCTTATTTTTAACGTTAAAAACAACAGCTAAAATTTATGGAATTGAAATCCAAAAAGATGTTGCTGAATTGGCCCAAAAAAGTGTTGATATAAATAGCTTTAACGAACAAATTGAAATTATAAATGCTGATATTAAAGGGATTTATAAACTTGTGGGAGCTAATATTTTCGATATCGTTACTAGTAATCCGCCGTATTTTAAATATTTGGAAACTAGTAATATTAATAAAAATGATTATCTAACAATTGCTCGTCATGAGGTTCTAATAACTCTTGAGGATATTGTTGTTGAAAGCACTAAACTTTTAGGCGATGGTGGTTTTTTATACATGGTGCATCGTTGTGAACGATTACCAGAAATAATTCAAACACTAACCAAATATGGTTTCGGTATAAAAAAGATGCGTTTTGTGCATTCTAAAACGACGGATGACAAAGCGTTGTTGGTTTTAATTGCTGCGAGGAAAAACAAAAAATCTGATGTTGAAATATTCAAGCCTTTATTTGTTTATAATAGTGAGCTTGAATATACTGAAGAAGTAAAGAAAATATTTAACCGCAAATAAATATTTTCAACGGCTTAGATATATGGTATAATAAAATAAAGAAGGAGTGATAGATATGCTATTAAATTTACTGACTAAAGAAGAAAAATTTCATTTTATTGATTTATTAGTTAAGGTTATTTCTATAGACGGTGAAACTAATGATATGGAAATCCAATTAGTAAACAAGTTGAAATATGAGATGGGTGACGATGTTGCTAGATATCGCAAGAGCAATTTATCATTAGAAAAGCTAATTGCTTATTTTGCTGAAAAACCGAAAGTAACTAAAAACTTAGTGTTTTTAAATTTATTAAGCGGTTCTTTAGCTGATGAATTTTATTCTGTTGAGGAGCATTTCTTGTTAGAACAAATTCAAAATAGTCTTGAAATACCACGAAAGAAAAGAACAGAACTAGTTAAGACTGTTTATGCAGATCGAGATTTGCGTGAAAAGGTAAAGAGGATAATTTCGGAATGAAAATACAATCTACCAAAGATGATGTACAACTTTATTTAGTGCCAACACCAATTGGCAATTTTGCGGATATGACTTTTCGGAGCATTGAAGTCTTAAATAATGTTGATATAATTTTTTGTGAGGATACGAGGGTGACTAAGATTTTACTTAGTCACTTTAATATTAAAACCCCGCTTTCGAGTTATCATATCTTTAATGAAGAAAGTAGAGTTACCGAAGTTCTGGATATTTTAAATTTAGGAAAAACTATTGCACTTGTTAGTGATGCTGGTCTTCCTTGCGTTAGTGATCCGGGATATTTATTAGTCCGAAAAGTTCTTGATGCTGGATTCAATGTTATTAGTTTGCCGGGTGCAAGTGCGGGACTAACAGCTTTGATTGCTTCTGGACTACCAACAGATAAGTTTTTCTTTTATGGTTTTTTAGACCATAAAGAGAGTCAAAAAGAAAAAGAATTAATCAGCCTCAGAGATACAAAAGCGACGATTATATTTTATGAATCGCCATTAAGAGTAAAAGCAACAATAATGTTAATGTATATTGTCTTAGGTAATCGTGAAGTGGTTATTGCTAGAGAGCTGACGAAAAAATATGAAGAATATATCCGGGGAAATTTGGAAGAGATTAGTCAATTGGAGTTGGCATTAAAAGGAGAAATAGTTATCGTTGTTAAAGGCGCAGATCAAACTTTTTTGCAAATCGACTTAAATTCTAAAACGATAGAAGAACATTTTAATCACTATGTTAATCAAGGAATCGCCGAAAAAGAAGCAATGAAAATGGTTGCTAAAGATCGTAATATGTCTAAAAGCGAAATATATAAACAAATTAAAAGCAGGCCAAATATATAAATAAGGTCTGCTTTTATTGTTATTACAATCTTTAAATGTTATAATATTGAAAAAGGAGATAAACATGGGTTATAAAGTTATTGCACTTATTTTAATAACGGTAATATTTATTTACAATACTGCTGGGAAAATTTTTATGTTTAATTCGGTTTCCCGATTAATTCCGGAAAATGTTAAAGATGTATATGATTTAACGACATATCAAAAATGGTCAGAATATACTGTTGAAAAAACAGAAATTAAAATCTATAAAGAGTTAGTTAATTATGTTATTTTATTTTTATTGCTTATCTTTGATGTCTTTTCCATCGTCGCTAAAATTGCTTCACCAAATATTTATGGTCAAGCAATCGTAATTTTAGTATTTTTTGTCTTAGTAAATTTAGTAGGAGATATTGTTTTTGATTATATTGATACGATGAAAATAGAAAGCAAATATGGTTTCAACAAAACATCAAAAAAGACATTCATAATGGATCAAATAAAAAATTTAATATTGAGCCTAGTCTTAATAATAGGTTTAGTCTCGGCTTTTATTGGTTTATATGTATGGTTAGGAGACTGGATTTTATTAGTTTTCTCATTATTAATATTTTTATTTATTTTGGCGATTTTCTTTTTAGCTCCGCTATTTGCGAAAATATTCAATAAATTCACACCGCTTGAAGAAGGGGTGCTAAGAACAAACTTAGAAAATTTGTTGACGAAAAACGGTTATAAAGTTAACGAAATAAAAGTAATGGATGGTTCGCGCCGTAGTAGTAAAGCAAATGCCTATTTTAGTGGTTTAGGTAAAACAAAAAATATTGTTTTGTATGATACAATTTTGGAACTGATGAGCGAAGAAGAAATTGTTGCCGTTTTTGCTCATGAACTAGGTCACGGGAAAAACAGGGATGTTCTTAAGGGCTATCTCCAATCATTATTTCAAGTCTTTATTTTTATAGTCATAATCTGGTTTATTATTTCTCGGGTAGCGTTTGTTAAAGATTTTGGTTTTGCGACTATAAATTATGGTTTTGCCTTTATTGTAATTGCAACTGTCATTCTTCCGCTTGTAAATATAGTTATGGCTCCGCTTACTACTTTAATTAGTAGGAAGCATGAATATAAAGCAGATAGATTTGCTTTAGAATCGGGGTACGGAGAGGCGCTAGTCTCTGGCTTGAAAAAATTGTCGCGTAGTAATTATGCTACTTTGAATCCCCATCCCTTTATTGTTATAACCCAATATACTCACCCCCCTTTAAGTCAAAGAATTGCTGCTCTGGAGAGAAAAATATAGGTTACTACTATTATAGAATAATCAGGGTTTAGTAAATTTGCCCTTTCAACAAAAAAGAATAACAAAGAAAAATATCAGATCAGACTACTTTTAAAATAAGGTAGTCTTTTTAATTTTCCGTTAAAAGTGAGCAAGCTTAATTTAAGATTATCAAGAAAAACGCTTTTATAAACATGATTTTAATGTTATAATATGCAATAGAGGTGATATTAATGCGTGAAATTATTAATTTGAATTTTAATTGGCTTTTCTCAAGCAGCTTTGAAGATGAACACTTAAAAGATTATGTTGATACAAAAGGATTTGCAAAGGTTAATTTGCCTCATAATATTTTAGAGATACCGTTTAACTATTTTGATGTGAAAGAAACACAAAAGATTGTCACATATAAACGCGATATCGAAGTAAAGGAAGATTACCAAGATAAAAGCATCACATTAATTTTTGAAGGAGTTGCTCATGTTGCAACTGTTTATATTAATGATGATTTTGTGGCAACACATAAGGGCGGCTATGATGAGTTTAGAGTAGATATCTCAGAATATGTTAGATATGAAGAAAAGAATGTTTTAACGGTAATCGTTGATTCACGGGAAAATCCGAACGTTCCGCCTTTTGGTGGATTAATTGATTATTTGGGATACGGGGGAATTTATCGTGAAGTTTATTTAGAAATAGCGGATAAAGATCAAATTGTTGATATTTTTGTGAAGACAAAAGATGTTAATAATAGCATTACTGCTCTTTGTGATATAACTGTTAATAAAACCCCAGTAATTATAGAAGTCGAGATTCAAGAAAAAGGAAAGCAAGTTTCCTTAAATAGATATAATATTAATCGCGAAAAGACAACTGTTGACTTTGATGTCAAAGAACGAAAGTTGTGGAGCCTTGATAGTCCTAATTTATATGACATTATCGTGAGAATGTATGATGATAATGTTCTTTTGGACGAAGTAAGGGATCGGTTTGGTTTCCGTGAAATATCCTTTGAACGTAACGGTTTATGTTTAAACGGTGAAAAGATAAAACTTCGTGGCCTAAATCGTCATCAAAGTTATCCTTATGTTGGTTATGCAATGCCGAAGAGTGCCCAAGAAAAAGATGCTGAGATATTAAAATATGAATTAGGCGTTAACATGGTGCGAACCGCACATTACATGCAATCAAAACATTTTTTAAATAGATGTGATGAGATTGGGCTATTAGTTCTCGAAGAAATTCCTGGCTGGCAGCACATTGGGGATGAAGAGTTTAAAAATAATTGCATTGCTAATGTTGAAAAAATGATTGCACGAGATAAAAATCACCCCTCAATTGTTTTGTGGGGAGTGCGAATTAATGAATCATTTGATGATGATGAGTTATATAAGAAGACTAATGAAACAGCTCATCGCTTAGATGATACTAGACCAACAGGTGGAATTAGGAACTTTTTAGGATCGAGATTCTTAGAAGATGTGTTTACATTTAATGATTTTAGTCATAACGGTGGGAAAAGAATCTTGGCGCAACCGCGCAAATACCCACATTTAGTAACAGAGAATAATGGGCATATGTTCCCAACAAAGCGTTATGATGATGATCCTCATCGTCTTGAACATGCCCTAAGACATTTTAGAGTTATTAATAAAGCCGCAAAAAGTGATAAAATTGTTGGTTCTATCGGTTGGTGTTTTGCTGATTATAAT
>DATESD010000142.1:0-2318 GCA_035270985.1 Bacilli bacterium
TCGCCAGTTCTCACAGAACGAACCTGCACTTTGTATTTTCTTTTTGAGTTGTTCCAGCCAGTAATTTGAATCATACCTAATTCCTCAGTAATAAATGTCTTGCCGTACAGTCCCGCAGGAAATCCAAAAGAAGTCGCATACGCATCAAATTCGGCCGCAAGAGCATCGTGGTCAGTGGACTCAAAAGTAATGCTGGTATTTAGTTCAGCATCAGAGTGCTTGCTTTTCATTTTCGTTAATTTTACATTGTGTTCTTTTGCGAAGTTTTCTAAAACCTCTAATAATAATGGGTGTAAGTCTTTCATATTCTATTCCTCTTTTCTGTTTTTTATAAATCGTTTACGTTCATCACTTCAAAGTAAGAACCGTCAAAAGTTTCGAAGTCTACTTCTATTGCTAATGCTGGATACTCAACAGATAAAACATATAAACCATCAATATCTGTTTCAAAGTATTCTAATCCGTACTGCATAATTTGTTTATTTAACTCTTGTGTAGCCCCAATTAGTTGTGCTGTTGTTAGTCCGTGCGCATTGTGCATCTCTATCGTAATTTCATTTGCTTTAATTCTTCTCATAATTATCGCTCCCTTTTTTTATTTTGTTTTTCTTTCTTATATATATATTATACTACAATTTTTGTAAATAGTCAATAGTGCGGCCGAAAATTGAATTACTTTTGGGCCGCTTCATTATTCTACTTCCAACATTAATTTTAAATCATCACTATGAGTTTCAATTAACTGCTCCGCAAGTTCTCTTGTTTTTAGATATAAATTATTATCCAAAGCCTTATGATATTGAAAATCTATTGATAACTTGGATGTTGAGTGAAGATAACCAATGAAACGTTTCACTACATCCTCATTTCCCCAATGTTCTCTTACGTCCCACCCGTCGTTTAAACGTGCTATTTCTTTAATCACTCTAATTTTTGCTTGTTGTCTTAATAATTCTTTCTCTGCTTCTTCTTTGGTTTTAAATACTATATGCGATTTAAAAATCTTGTCATCATACTCCGAATCATCATTTTCATATGTCCAAATGCTACCACGATTTACACAATGATAGGTTTCATTTTCCTTGGGTTCAAAAAATAGATTACTTTCTGGTCTTTTAAAGGTTACTTTCATAATGTCAAAATCTTTTCGGCGTTGATGTGTTAAGTCGTCATTATAATTAGGACTGAACCGAAAAGTTATTATTTCGTTTTCCTTGTAGTAATATATATCTTCGTTATTATTTACAATTGTAATCTGATCACCATTTCTTAATTCACATACCATATCTTGTTTTAAGTCTTTTAATTTCATTTTAGTTTCCCCCTATTTTTGTTTTATTGTTTCTTTCTTATATATATATATATTATAACATAAATTAAGAAATTAGTCAATAGTTTTTACCAGCATTTTCGGCCGCAAGTCGCCACACGTCAGTAATCTCATATTCCACGCCATCAACAGTTTCAAGTTCTATTGCCAACTCAAGGTCAATTCCAAGAGTTTCTGTGAATAAAGTTTCACCATCATATTTGTTCTCTTCTCTTGTGTCAATAAAGTCCTCAAAGGCCATCATTATTTTTTGTGCTTCTTTTGCGTTGAGGCCTAAATTTGATGCTGGTTTTTTAAGCATTAACATATTATCTCTCTCCTTTTTCTTATTCTGCAAGGTCTACAATTTTTAGACCCTTGCTCTCATCTGCCACATAAACCACAAACACTCTTTCTTCGTGTTCATCTATGCCTTCATCAAAGATGCTTGACCACACAGAGAATTGATATTTTTTAAATGGGTTTATAAGTGCCAATATGAAGTCCGCTGTGGCCTCTGCGCCATGCAACTCCACTCTGATTGAGCCCTCTTCGCCTTCTACTTCGTATTCCGACCATCTAAAATCTTGGGTGTCGACAGACATCCACACGTCGTTCGGGTCCTTGTAATTGTAGCCCATCGGTTTCACAGTCGCAACGAGCGACCTTTCATGACTTGTTGCCGATAAAACTCTCGCAAGTCTGTCTCTGCCTACTACTAAAACGCCTTCTCCATTAACCATGCTATCATTCTCCTTTTTTGTGATTTTTGTGCTGTGTAAAAAATATTTAATGTTTTCTTTCTTATATATATATTATAACACAAATTAAGAAATTAGTCAAGGAAAATCCAGCATAATTGTGTGGTGCTTTTCAAAACTAATTTTTTCTTTTGATATATATATTATAACAAAAATTTGACAAATAGTCAAGGGAGTGGAGACTGTGGGTGGTGATGCTGGTGAGATTGATGCTGGGAAGATTGATGTTGGTTTTAAGAATCCTATCC
>DATESD010000143.1:0-29232 GCA_035270985.1 Bacilli bacterium
TAACATATGCTGAGCTTTTAAAAGATCTTTGTTTAATTATGCTTTTTAACTCGGAAAAACGATTTGCAAGGGGTTTTAAGGCCTTAATTCGCGTTATAACAGCTCTTCGGTAGCTTTATCGGGCTTTTCATCACTAGGAAAGATAATGTAGCTTGCTAGCGATTCATTACTAAAATACTTCAAAACGGTCTTTATATCGGCAACTTTCAGTTTTTCTAGCAATAAAACTGATTCTAAAATGTCACAGTTTTTAAAATTATATTCAACTATTAGCATTGCCAAAAAATCTAAATTGTTTAGTGCTTTAATAAAACTACCTAATACGGCTTTCTTAAAGCGGTTAAACATCTTTTCTGTCATCGATATCTTGTTTAAAGATTTCAAGCGATTAAGCAAACTTTTTCTTAATAATCGTGGATATCGCGAATCAGCATTAAGCTTAATATATCCACAATAATTATCAAAATAAACTGAATAATGTAGATGGTTAGATACTAGTTCTTTATCTAATAACTTTTGATAATAATTAGATGATGGTCCTACGTAGGCTGACAAAACTATTTTCAGCAAAATTTCTTCAATAATTACTTGGTTTCTAGCAAATACTTGGGCGGGGATCTTAACGCCAACGGCCACACTAGCTAGCGTAATATCCATTTTACAGCTACTATAGGCCCGGTAAACAAAACCATCTTCAAGTTCTATATCTCTTACAATAGGGAAAAAATGGGGATACTTTTTTATCTTTTGATTATCTTCAATAAATTCTACAATTTCATCGCTATTCACGTTCCCGACAATTACCAATTTCATATTGCCGGGATGGTAAAATGTGCGATGGCACTTTTCTAAATCGGCTTTGCTTATTTTTTTAACTTCTTTAATCGTCCCGCCAATGTCATACTTAATTGGATAATTTATAAATAAGTTTTTCATTAAACCGTTATGAAGACGGTCACCAGGAATATCTAAATACATTTTTAGCTCTTGAACAATAATATTTTTTTCCGCAGCTATATTCTTAGCGGTAAAATACGGATTTAAAACAAAATCAAGCAATATTTTTATTCCTTCAGTTATATTCTTAGCACCATTAAACAAATAGACTGTTTGGATATAGTCAGTATAGGCATTAACTTCTAAGCCTAGGGCGGCTAGTAAATTAGCGGCATCCGTTCCATCCGCGTTAGCAAATAATTTGTGTTCTAAAAAATGAGCAATCCCTAAAGGAACTTCATGAAGTACTGTTTCTTCTAAAGGAATAAACTTATTTGTTAATGAGCCAAAATTAACCCCTAAATAAACAAATGTTTTAAAGAAATCTTTTTTTGAGATGATTTCGATTTGTAAGCCGTTCTCTAATTGATAAGTATTAACGACTTCACTGATATTTTCGTATACTTTGTTTTCCATTTTTCACCTATCACTAAGGAAATAAATTGTATCTAATTTAATTCCTAGGGCAACTTTTTTAATATCTTCCGCGGTAACATCCAATATTTCCTGAATCTCTTCGGTAATTGATTTTTCTGTTTTAGTAAAATAATTGTTTTGCAAATGCGCAATATAGTTATAAGGGCTGTCTTCAGTTTCTTGTAATTCATTGATTAATGATTCTTTTGCTACTTCCAACAACGCCAAATCAATATTGCTATTAGTATATTTATCTAATTCCTCGTTAATTAATTTAGTAGTTTGCAAATATTTATCGCTATCGATTCCAGCAGTGATAATGAATATTTTATTGTTAGCAATATCATGAGCATCTATGTCATAGGCTAGGCCATGCTCTTCGCGAACAACACGAAATAGATTTGAAGAGAATAAACCTCCAAACATTGAACTAAAAACTAGTAGCGCTGGGTGAAGAGGATCAAGGCTATTTACATCAAGGCGATAGCCCATGACTAGTTTAGATTGTTTTATTTTTTGCACTTCTTTAATCTCGCGAATATTCTTTATTTTTGCGGTTTCAAAACTAACCACTTCTAAGTCAAGTTTTTTGTTTTCCATTGAATCAAAAAATTTTAGATTGGTAAAAATTTCTTTTTCCGTAACATCGCCAACAACATAAATCGATATTTCATCGCTATCCATCATTTTTAAGTATTCCTGGTATAAGCTTTCGGGTGTAATCATTTCTAAATCAGCTATTGTTCCCGTTGAATTAACCCCGATTATTTCACCTTGACACATTTCTTCCATTAAACGGCGAAAAGCAAAGCGGCTTTTATTATTATATATCTTTTGCATTGACTCTTTTAATAATCTTTTCTCTTCCTTAAATTCTTTTAATGAAAACATGCCTTCACTAGCGTTAGGATTAAAAATAGTATCTAACAGAAAAGCAATCGCTTTTTTTGTTAGATTTTTGGCATTTACTAAATTTTTTTCGTTCACAACATCTAAAGTGAAAGATATTAAACTTGTTTTATAATATCTTACATAACCAACACTTACTTCCGCATTATATAAATCACAAGATTTTTCCACGGCTTTCTTTTTGTTATTGTATTTTTTACTAGAATTTCCTAACACGCGGGCTAATAAAGCTCTTAGGCTAGCGTTGGCTTCAGTAAATTGATTAGCAAAAACTATTTGGATAGATATAGTTTTAAATTTTGGTGTTTTAACTAAAAATGTCTCAATATTATTTATTTTTTTTCTAATTACGTCCATTGTTAACTCCTCATAATTATGTGTTGTAAACTTATAAAAAAGCGGTTACCCGCTTTATATTGCTGCATCTAAAGCTATTTCCATCATGCGGTTAAAAGATTTTTGCCGCTCTTCCGATGTTGTCGCTTCATGAGTTATTAAAGAATCAGAAACAGTAAGAATACACGCTGCTTTTTTATGTAAATGCTGAGCATTAGCAAATAAAGCAAAGGATTCCATTTCAACTGCTACACATCCATATTTATCTCGAACATCTTGGAAAACATTTCCACAGCTGCGATAAAAAACATCAGAAGAATGAATAATTTCATTGTAAACAGGAAAACCTAATTTACGCGCACTTTCATTTAGTCTATTGTTTAAATCACTATTAGCCGGCAAAATATTTTCACTATAGCCAAAAGCAACTTTAGCATATGAAGATTCACTAAAAGCGCTTGTTGTAACTATCACATCGTAAATTTTAATATCCGGTGAATAGGCTCCACAAGAACCAATTCGGATAATATTTTCCACGCCGTAAACATTAAAAAGTTCATAAGAATAAATCCCAATGCTTGGCATTCCCATTCCGGAACCCATAACTGTAATTTTTTTGCCTTTGTAATATCCCGTAAAAGCAAACATGTTGCGGACATTATTTATTTTTACGACATCAGTCAAATAAGTCTTAGCAATATATTCGGCTCTTAACGGATCACCCGGCATTAAAACAGTTTTAGCAAACAAATTTTTATCATTAACTTCAATATGAGGGGTCGCCATAATTAATTCTTCCTCTCTTGGAAATCTTTCATAATTTGAATTCCAGAACTAGTTCCAATCCGGTTAGCACCAGCAGCAACCATTTTTTCTAAGTCACTTAGGTTTTTTATACCACCGCTTGCTTTAACACTCATATCAGCGAGAATATTTTCTCGCATCAATTGAACATCTTCTACTGTCGCTCCGCCGGTCCCAAAACCTGTTGATGTTTTCACAAACTGAGCTCCCGCTAAAGCAGCTGCTTT
Organism: Bacilli bacterium; assembly: GCA_035270985.1. GTDB lineage: Bacteria > Bacillota_I > Bacilli_A > ML615J-28 > CAG-698 > JAAYBG01. Next base: position 3,690 of record DATESD010000143.1, read on the forward strand.
ACAAGCCTCAACTTTTTCATAATCATTTAAGTAACAAGTTTCAATAATAACTTTAACTAATTTTCCTTGGGCACAACTAACAACAGCTTTAATCTCTTCATAAAGATAATCAAAATTATGTTCTTTCGCCTTAGCTACATTAATTACCATATCAATTTCTTCAGCGCCATTATTAACGGCATCGATTGTCTCAGCTTGTTTTGTTTCGATTGTGTTAGCTCCTAAAGGAAAACCAATAACGGTACAAACAAGAACATCAGATCCGGCTAATAATTTACTTGCTAGACTAACATTTACTGGATTAACACAGACACTAGCAAAATCATACTCTAAAGCCTCATGACACAACTTAACAATATCTTGTTCTGTGGCAAAAGCTTTGAGAATAGTGTGATCAATATATTTATTATACATGAGAATTCCTAGCGATCAATAAAGTCGCTGACTCTTATCTCTTTAAAATTTTGGTCAACAATGGCAAATTTGCGTAATTTATTAATCGTTTTGCGCGAAGCTCGAGCTTTTTTTGCTTTTAAGATATACATATCCGGTAAAAAACCAACAATTTCTTCAAGATATTTACCAACGATAGCGTAAAAATCAGCTCTTCGAACCATAAACTTAACGTTTTCTTCATCATTAATACAAACATAATCTAAGTGAGGTGGAAAAACAGTCGGAATTCCAAAATTCCAAGTACAGCTTATTCCGTGTTCATTAGTTGTTTTATCAATCATCGGTTCACAATAATTAACATCAACTTCATTATGATAATACTCTCTTAAACTATCAACAGTTCTTTGATATTTACAAATCTCGCTTAGTTTCTCTGTATCAATTGGAATTTTGTTTTGTAAGCCAAATTCATCAATATAAGCATTTCTCGTTTTATCAAACAAATTATAAAGTTCCACTAAATTAAATTGTTTCACATCAGGAAATGTGTCGTTATAAACAACTAATTCAAATTCCTTACAAACTTTTTGCGCGAAACCTAAAATTTCTTTCGCAATAAATGTTGGAATTAATATCGGTAATTCTAACAAAAAGTTAACATTTGTATAAGCTGGATCTAGCTTATAAATTTGGTTAACACGGCATCTTTTTGTAACTAAATAACGATAAGATGATTTAAATTCCTTATCTACATAACGGATTTCTACGTCATCTTCTGAATAATAAGTTTTAAAATTAGGGTAATTATCAAAATACTCCAACAATTTTGCATAATCCAATCGACCTAAACTATTTTCCCTAAAAAAGTGTATATTTATAGCCATTTATTCTTCCTCCACATATATTTTAACTATTTTTGCAATCTTTTGTTTTTTATTTTTAAATAAACGCCGCTAAAAACCCAATAATTGTTTGATATAGAATAAGTCCAATCGCAGGCGTAAAATCGAGCATCCCAATTACTAAAAATCCACGAAATGGCCATAAATACCAATTAGTCATTTTCCTAATTAACTGAGCAATTTTATATTGGTGAAGTCCAGGAAGCCAAGACAAAAGTACGCCAAGCATCATGATAAATCCATACCCCAACAATAAATAGTAAAGAGTACTAATAATATATTGTAAAATCATCTCGTGTCTTCAACATACTGTTGTAAAGAGCCATCTTCAAATTCTTCTTTGCGACCAAACAAGAATAATTTGTTCTCTAATTTAAAAATTTCTCCCTGAGTTGCGTAAACAACCCCTGATATAAATGCCAACATATAGTTTGCCTCATCAGAACTAATTTGATCGAAATTAGCAAGAATAGCTTTGCCACTCAAAATAATATCGCACATTTCCATTAATTGTTCTTGAGAACTATTAATAGCCGTGAAATATTTTAAACGATCAAAAGAAGTTAGCAAACCTCCTGATTTCTTAGTGCCTTTATTTTTATTATTATAGTCACTAAACTGAATGGTATTAACTTGTTTTTTCTTAAACAATCCCATAATTTCCTCCCTATGTTAGAAAAACTTGCCCTAGTCTTATCATTGTCGCGCCATACTCAAGAGCAATTTTATAATCATTTGACATTCCCATAGACAGTTCGTGGCAAGGAGCATATGGTAAATTCATTTCCTCTATTTCATCTTTTAAACGTTTCATTTTTTTAAATGATTTACGAATTATTTCTTCATCAAAAGTCATTTTCGCAATGCACATTAAACCAATTACTTTAATCTTTGGGCAATTCTCTAGTTGTTTTACCAAGCATTTCACTTTATTAACCGGAACTCCTTGTTTATTTGGTTCTTCGGAAATATTGACTTGAATGAAGCAATCTAATGGTTCATTCAATTTTTTATTCAACTCTACAGCTAATGAATGCCGATCTAGCGAATGTAGGCAATCAATTTTATTGGCAATATCTTTTATTTTTCGACTTTGTACGACACCAAAGAAATGCCAAGTAATATTTTTATAGTCTTTTAAAGCGCTATATTTCTCTAAAAACATGTCTGTTCTATTTTCACCAATATTAGTAACGCCAGCATCAACAAGGGCTTTTGTATCTTCTAAATCCATATATTTTGTTGCGGCAATTAGTGTAACATTGGGGTAATCTTTTAATGCATCCTTAACTCCTTGGACTTTTTCTTTCAACACCATGAAATCACCTGTAAATCTTTCTATAAAATTTTACTATAAATATATAATTATAAACTTGTTATAAATATTATACATCTTTTTCGAATTTTAATCAAGCAATTTTGTGGCGAATCTTCATAGCTCTAAAAATAATAATAAACCTGCTTTTAATTATGCCAATTAATCTTAGTAATTTTGTTCTTATTTAAGAAAACATTAGTTTGGGAAAAATGCTGGCAACCAAAAAAACCAGCATACGCCGAAAGAGGGCTTGGATGAGGAGCTGTTAAAATTAAATGATGAGGGTTACTAATTTTATCAATTTTTGCTTTAGCGTTATTACCCCATAAGATAAATACGATTGGCTCTTCTCTCTCATTTAATAATTCGATGATTCGATCAGTAAAAGTTTCCCACCCTTTTCCTTTATGAGAGTTAGCTTGGTTAGCTCTGACGGTTAACACCGTGTTTAATAATAGAACTCCTTCTTTTGCCCAACATGTAAGGTCCCCAGAATTTTCCATTTCAATTCCTAAGTCATTGTTAATCTCTTTATATATATTTTTTAACGATGGAGGAATGACTGTCCCCTGAGGAACAGAAAAGCTCAGCCCGTGAGCTTGTCCTATACCATGGTAAGGATCTTGCCCCAAAATCACTGCTTTAACATCTTTGTAATCGGTTAATTTTAAAGCATTGAAAAGATCATTCATTGCTGGATAAATAATATTGTTGTTATATTCATTGACTAAAAAATGCCGTAATTTTTGATAATATTCTTTAGTAAATTCATCTTGTAATAATTGATCCCAATTATTGTTGAAAAGTATCATATTCACCTCGGTAAATATTGGTTTTTTTGTTATAATAAATACTTATGATGTTTTCTTAACTGTTAGCTTTTAGAAGAAATAGCCATTATCATTATATAATATTTTTCATAATAAGAAAACAAACTATATAAAATAAACCACCGGCCTTTTTATGCAGATGGTGTATTCCTTAACTCTATTTTTTAAATAACAAACTATTTTAAACTTCTACCACCATCATAAATAACAATACTGCCTGACATCCATTTAAAGTTATTACTTGCTAGTGCTAAAACAGCATCAGCAATTTCTTCTGGTGTAAAGATATGTTGGAGTGGTATTCTATTCTTTGTTGCTTCTAGTATTTCTGGGTTTGTTTTAAAGTTAGCATTCATTGAAGTTAGGGTAGCCCCAACGTTTAGTTGGTTAACACGAATATCTGGGGCTAACTCTAGTGCCAATGATTTGGTAAACATATCTAGGCCTGCTTTTGAGACATCATAAGTTAACTTATTAAGTCTCGGCTTTTGACTATGAACACTGCCAATATTAATAATTTGACTGTTTATATTCATAAACGGTAATAATTGATGGGTAAAACTAATAGTATCTAAAAGATTAGTCATTAAAACTTGTCTGATTTCATCGTTATTTGTTTCTACAAATGGTTTTTCAATTTGGATGGCCGCATTATTAACTAAGAGGTCAATTGATCCTATTGATTCTAATAGTTCTTTAATGTTTTTTTTATCATTAATATTTAACTGATGATAAGTTATCTTATCGATAGTTTCAATTGATGCTTTACTATCTATTGAATGAACTTCAAATCCTGTTTTAGCTAGGTCTTTGGCTATAGCTAGGCCAATGCCATCAGCACCACCAGTTACAATTGCTTTTTTCATATGATTGCTCCTTTAATTGTTGCGATTAATTCATAGTTTAAAAACTTAACACGTTCTTCCAAATAATACTCTAATGCTTCATCCATAAAGATGTTTTCTTTAAAAACATCTTTAATATTATTAAGGCTTTCCTTAATAGCATCTTTAATAGCCATTTCATCAAAGTTAAACTTATTAGTTAAATGCTTTTTAAAGTAAAGACTATTCTCTAAGAAAACCTCTAAATATTTAGTTTTTAAAACTAAATATTTAGTATGGCGGTGCTTGTTAGAAAATCCACTAGAGATTTTTATTTCTTTGTCAAACTCTAAATACCTGTTGTATAAAGACTTATATTGTTCATCAGTCACATTTTCTTTATCGTTTGTTATTTTGAATTGATAAAGCTCAGCAATCATCAAACCATAATTAATCCCTGTCTCCATTTGGATGTATGAGTTCATTTGTTTTGGACTTGGTTTCATTTTATTGTGAAGTTCTAGGGCTAGGTTTAAATACTTTAAAGCCTCTTCTGGCTGTTTCTCATAAGTTTTGCGAACAGAGCCTAAATGGCGGTACCCTCTAACAATTAAAGCTTGTAAATCATATTTGTCGATATCGATATTAGGTTTCCCAATTAAGTACTCAGCACGCTTAATACCGCTTATTATCGCTTTTTCGGCTTTAGTTGAGTAACCCATCATAATATAGGTCCAGCCCATATAATCAATATCTGCTTTAATCCGGTCGACTTCAATATCGGAGAATTGTTTAATGTATTGACCAAATTTGATGCGAACATCAAATTGTTCCGCATTTAATAAAATGCGTTCTAATTCAACAAATGTTTGGGATAGTAATTGTGAGACCAAATAATTTTCATTTGGTTTTAAACTCTTGATTAATGATAATGCTTTAGCATCTGTCATTTTAGTTCTTAGTTTGTCTAACTTAATTTGAATTTTAGCTAATCTTTTTGATTCACGGTTTTCTCCCTTAATTTGGCTAATTGTTAAATCTTCTCTTGCTTTTAATCGGCTAAGTTTGCTGATATTTTTATTTTTTAGTAATTGTTTCTTATTAGCGGCAGCATATTTTAATAAAGACTTACAATATCTTCTAATATTGTTAATAACAGAATTGTTACTCATTGAACTATTACTAATCCGGCGCTCTTTAACCCAGCCAAACAATTTAAAGCCAAAGAAAGCAAGTAGCAATACTGCTAATACAATTAGCACGATTGCTACCGTTTGTGATTCAGTCGTAAAAATTCCAAAAATTGGTAAAACACTAGCCATTAAATAGACAAATAAATCAAAGTACCCTTTTGCATCATCTGATTTCATATTAAATAAACCTCCTTAAAGATGTTATGTTACATCTATATAATTCATTTAAGTTCTGCTAAAAGTTTAATATCCATTAGGGTTGATGGTGTTTTTTAGTTTGGAGCGAGATTAGGCAAAATACTACACCAATCTTGTTACCTTTAACAAAACCAATATAACGATTATAATCCTATTATTTAAAAACTAAAATAAAATCATCATATGTAGATAGATTTTCTAATTACTAAAGGTAACAAAATTATCCCAATAGAAGTAAAATCAAGTAACTACAAAGCCATAGTTCAATAGATAAATTCAAAACAAAGTTTAGTAAAAGGGTTAATCATACATAATAAAGATTTAAAAGTAGCTGGCGAGAATCTTTATTCACCATTTTATATGACAGATTTATTATAAACCATTAAAAGCAAGATTATATAGTCCAGTTTTATCTTCATAATAACACCAATTACGGTTTTTCGTGAATTCGAATAAAATTATTTTCCTATTAAATACTTTGCTAATAAAGGTTCGCTGAAATATTATGCCATTTAAGACAATTTATTTCACAATTTTAATTTTGCTTGTTTTTCGTAATTTTATTTTTATGATTCATAACTAAAGTTCAAATATATTGGATATTTTTTCATATACACCTAACTCTGGCATACATATATAGCTTTTCATAATTAGTTTTACAGTTTCTATATTCGTTAATTGCGAAGATAACTTATGTTGCCTAACCTATTTTTATACAATTAAGCACCCCTAAAAAAAATTATCATAATATAATAAAATTGTATTTTAATTGTAGAGTTACAACCTCACTATGTCTGTTGATACAGCCAATGAGATTGAAACTCACTTTAATAGAAATTAAAACAATAAACTAAGATCTATCCTTAACCAAAATTAGCACAACATATTTGATGTATTCTATTAATATATATTTTTATTATATAAAATAATTGTATCATATAAAATGAAATATGTCATATGTATTATAAAAATATAATTAATTTTTTTGTAATGTAAAATAAAAAAAGTAATTATTAACACACTTAATAATTACTAGTCTTTACACTGGAGGCTCCAGGCGGATTTGGACCGCCGCTCAGGGTGTTGCAGACCCTTGCCTTACCACTTGGCTATGGAGCCGTTTGTTTTTTTAACCTAACAGCAATAAACATTATACCAAAAAAGAAAATTAATGTCAAAACAATTATACTTTATTCTCCCCTAAGAAAAGAGACATGGAAATGAGTTCCATGTCTTTTTATCATAACTTGATAAAATGGTCAACATTCATAATAAATAATGTTGCTCCGCCAACAATTACTTCAGTTGGCATCGTTGAGACAAAGCCGAATTCTCTCACAATTGAACTTGGTACCATCTCTTTTCTTGTTTTTGAAAAATCCGAAATTACTTTAACAATTGCGTCAACATCAGTATCCTTGGCACCAATCATTAATGTAGTATTGCCACTTTTCAAAAATCCACCGGTTGATGATAATTTTGTTACAAAATACTTTTCTTTTACAAGTTCTTTCATAACAGACGAACTATCTTCGTTAGAAACGATTGCAATAATTAATTTCATTTTAAAACCTCCTATATTTGCTTAAATATTAACTAGATAAACTGGGGAAAAAATAAATTTTATTTTATGCTTTATAGATTGATTTTTTTCTAATGTGCTTTACTTATTAAATTATAACATATTTATCGCAATTTGCAAATATATCCAGGAATTTTTTTGACATTGTTTTATAAAAATGGTAAAATACCATAAATGAGGTAACTATATGGACTTAAGTAACATTGCTCTTTTTCTCCTTGATATGGATGGAACTATTTACCTAGATAATGATTTATTCGATGGATCGATCGATTTTATCAATGCCATTATTGCTGCTAAAAAGAAATACGTTTTTATGACCAATAATTCTTCTAAAAGCAAGCAGGCTTATTTAGATAAATTAAGTTCTTTACAAATACCTTGCCAAGAAGAAAATATTATTACTTCCGGAATGGCTATGGGAATGTATTTAAAAACTAACTACCCTGATAAAAAAGTGTATTTTTTAGGAACTAAATCGCTTGGGGAAGAATTAGCAATATATAATGTAAAGTTTGTTGATGAAAACCCTGATATTGTTTTGGTTGGTTATGATCGTGAGTTAACTTATGAAAAACTTGAAAAAGCTTGTAGATTCCTTGATGATGGAGCACTCTTCCTCGCTACTAATTGCGATTTGGTTTGCCCGATTGCCAACCATCGTTATGTTCCAGATTGTGGAAGTATTTGCCACATGTTAACAGTAGCAACTACTAAAAAACCAACATATATTGGTAAACCAAGTCCATATATGATTAACTTATTAGCTGATGAATTAGGTATTGCAAAGAAAAATATTGCCGTTATTGGCGACAGAGTATACACCGATATCATTGCTGGCTATAACGCCCAGACAACGACAATTTGTGTTTTGAGTGGTGAAAGCACAAAAGAAACAATTGATGAATCACCAATAAAACCAGATTATGTAGTCAACTCAGTTAAAGATTTAATTAAATTCATAAAGTAAAAAAAACTACCTTTTGCGAGGTAGTTTTTAAATATGTTTTTTTTAATCGTCTATATCAAATGCTTCAATTGACTTTACAGGAATAGGTTTAGAATCCCCATGTTTAACTCTACTCATTGTAATAAAAGCAATTATGCAGAATAAAACGCAGTAAGGGAATAAGAATTGATAACCTAGACCGGGTGATTTTGCATTAATAAGGGCCATTATTGCCCCTGAAAGCATCGGTGTTATTATTTGGGCAAACATTGAAGCCGTATAATAGTAACCTGTATATTTACCAATAGTGCCTTCTTTTGACATCTCAACGACCATTGGATAAGAGTTGACATTGATTGTTGCCCAGCCAATTCCAGCAATACCCATTGTTACATAAATCAAAGGTTTGATCTTTGTAAAGGCAACAATTGAGCCTAGAGCAAAAGCAGTGAAAAGAATAATGATTCCCACAAGAATAGTCCGTTTTCGACCTCGCTTGCTCGCAATAATACCAATGGGAATATATGATACAACGGCTGCACCTTGCGCTATTAATAGGGGAACATTGTATCCCATATTAAGAACATCTTCCGCAAAAACAGAAAATTTGCTTGTTGCTGCGTTATAAGCCATAAACCAGAAAATAATTGAAGCTAGGATTAAATAAAAACTCTTTCTTACCTCTGGAGACATATCATGGCCTTTAGCATCTTCTGGTGTAGAAATTTCTCTCTCAATTCCATATTTTTCTGACTCTTCATGCATTTCTTCAACTAATTTAGGTTCTTTAACCTTAAGCATGAAAACACCTAAGAAAGTAATCATCAAGATAGCTAAAACAACGAAAACAGCAATATAACTATCAGTGAATTTTAAGACAATCATTGGGAAAATTAAAGCAATTATTCCCCCCGCTGTTCCCATAAGATTTATAATGGCGTTAGCTTTACTCCTGAGTGGCTTCGGCGTGACGTCAGGCATTAAGGATACTGCCGGAGTCCGGTAAGTCGCCATGGCAATTAAAACTAATAACAATATAATCATGAAAAGGACAAAATATTTAATATCTGTTTTTGTATGAGCAAATACTACTGTTGCCCGAGCTGAAGCCGCTGCTTCTTTTGTTCCATAAGTTTTTGTTCCTATCTCACCACAAAGCTCGCCTTCAAAAGTAAACTTTCCATAATTAACATTTGTATCATCAACTATTTCTACTACCTGAGGAATACCAGCATCTTCAACCGATTTTTGTTGCAGATTATCAAAGAACGCAACACCAACAAATAATAAAGCCGCCACCAAAGTACCTAAAAATATGTATGGAGTTCGCTTTCCATACCTTGTTTTTGTTTTGTCTGATAAGGCACCAAATAATGGTAGCATAAATAGTGCTAAGATATTATCAATCGCCAGAACTACACCTGACCAAAATTGGTCAAGACCAAAATTGTTAATTAACATTTTAGCAACGATATTATCATAAACTTGCCAAAATATACAAATAATCATAAAGGCAAAACCAACCCAGAAAATCTTCTTTGAATTTAATTTCATTAAATTCTTCTCCTTTCAATTAGAAACAGTAATAGCAATTTATTTTGCATATTATGCCATCATTCTAACACACTAATTACTTATAAACAATAAAAAAAGCAAGTAATATGCTTGCTTTCATTTAAGTTCATAGCCATTAGCAATAATGACTCTTTCTATCAAAATATCCATGGCATCAATAATATTATATTGGTGCGATAATTCAGCCTTATAAAGCGATAACTCCGTACAAGCAAGAACAAATAAACATTTGTTCTTTTCTTTAACAACCTTCTCTATAACGGCTTGCAAAACATTTAAACTTTCTTGCTTAGATAATCCGGCCTTAGTCATCTTAATAACATCCATAATTTTTTCTTGTTCTGCTTCATTTAAAAAGACTTGATTAATCCCTAATTCATCAAGCTCTCGCGAATAAATTTTCGCTTTAACCGTTCCCTTAGTTGCTAAAACACAAACATTATAATCGGAAAAGTTTTTTTTGATGTACTGCGATGTTTCTGTTACAATACTATAAAAAGCAATTTTTCGCGAATTATAGCGTAGTTCACTAGCAAAATAGTGAGCTGTGTTACAAGCTATAATAAAGCTTTTTGTCTTTAATCTAAGCAATTGCTTAATGGCAAGATTAAGTTCCGAGAGTGGATTTTCTTCGTTTTCCAATATATATTTAGTCCGATCGGGAATTCTCGTCTTATTCAAGATACAAATTCGCATATGTTCTTGATCTTTACCGGCTTTGGTTTTGGCAATAATACGGTGAAATATCTCCGCTGTGGCTTCTGGGCCCATGCCCCCGATAATTCCTAAATCATAATTGTATTTTTTCATTTACTTTTTTCCCTCGTTATATAATAAGTCTTGAAATAGTTGATGATATTCATTTAATGATTTTACCGCTGTTAAATATCCGTTAACACTAGGACTAGCAAGCATAGAATTTAGGATTGCTTCTTCCGTCGCAAAAACAACGGCTTTAAAAACTTTTTCCAAACAATCATCACGGAGCATTTCATATTTTTCTAAACAAACATTAGAAAAATGGGGAACATGATCCGCCGTACTAAAGGAAACAATAATATCGCCACTACCGTTACCAGCAAACGATCCTGTTCGTGCTATCCCGAGGGCCGCTCTTTTTGCGATTCTATTTAATTGTCGGCTTTCAAGTGGTAAATCAGTAGCGACAACAACAATAATTGAGCCTTTATCTAGCTCAGTTTTTTCTTTGTTTAGTTTATAGATATCTTCACCAATATTACGGCCTTTGAAAATTAAAGCTTTTGTGTTTTCAGCGCCAAAATTTGTATTTACTATGACACCAACATGGTATTTCTTTCCATCAAAAAATAGTTCTCGTGAGGAAGAACCAATACCACCTTTTAAGCCATGGCATATCATGCCACTTCCAGCCCCGATACTACCTTGATCAAAATCGTTTTTTGCCGAAGTGATTGCAGAAACAACAGCTTCTTCACCGAGAATTCGCTCACGGATATTATTAAGTCTACCATCATTACACTCTAAAACTAGAGGATTAATTGTTCCCGTTGAGACTCCTATTTCTTTATTTTCTTGCAACATATAACTTATTAACCCATCGCTGACTTTGCCAACATTAAGCGTACTCGTCAATAAAATTGGTGTTTCTATTGTTCCTAGTTCTTCTATTTGCATTAAACCGATTGATTTACCAAAGCCATTGTAGATGTGTAATCCTGCTTTTACTTTTTCACGAAACAAATTGCCATTATGTGGCAAAATTGCTGTTACTCCTGTATTATGGCGATCATTTTTTACTGAATAGTGACCAACCAGAACCCCAGGAACATCACTAATATTATTTAATTCACCAACCTTTAAATCCCCAATAGCAACTAATCGTCTTTTTTCCATATTTGTTTTTCTCCTTAAAACTATTATAATTATATCATATTACAATTGTGTTTTAAAGAAATAATAAAAAGAGCAAAGATTATAAAAACTTTGCTCTAAAATTATTAAGTATTATAATAATGCTATAAAGGCATTAAATGTAACTAAAGCACTTAAGACGTCGCCTTTTGTGGTAAATTGAGTATCAGCGAAAACAGGCTTAGCAGAATTAGAAACTCCACTTAATGAACTATTTAACAAAGTAGCAATTGAGCCCCGCATGACTCTTGAGTAATCCCATAGGGCACTAGCTAAATCGTTAGGATTACCAGCAGCAATAGAATTATAATCAATATTATCGAAACTCAATCCAGCATCGTTCATCTTTTGAATAGCTTCTAGCATCCCTAACAAATCAGAATATTGATATGTTGGTTGACTCGTTAGAATATACTCACCACATCTAACTTCTCTAGTTAAAGAATCAACGCTAGTTTTATGATAATACCATTGATAGCTATTTGCTGGTTCTTTTACAAATCCAGTCAGCGAACCATCATTTATCAAATCAGCAATCATTGAAGCAATAGTTGCCTCTAAGACTCTTGATTGCAAAACATTAGTGAAATCAACAGCTAGCATTGTCGCCATCGTAAATGTTAAATCAGTAAAAGTACCAGTACCAACGATATCAGAAATACCATTTAAAAATTTGCGCAGTTCACCAATATCCGTTAATAAATTTTCGGAATATGTTCTTTCCCAAACAATATTTGTGTCAGTCAAATAATAGTATCTCGCAACTTCGCTAATTAACGGTACTATTAACTTATCAGAAGTTTTAACAAAGTTTATTATTGAAGCTTCAAATATTTTCGAATCTAATAGCACTTCTTGCTCAGGCCCCAAAAATTTATCTACCTCAAAAGTAACATCTTCAATTGAGCCTGGCCCTTTAATTATCTTTGAAGCAACTAAGAATCTTTTCAATTCACCATTAACTCCATGGTAATCATGATTATTTAAACTATCAGGAATAATCAATAAGCCTTCCATTGAACCACTGCTAGCCGTTAAAGCTGTTATTTTATCAACGGCAGTGTCAACCAAAATAATCGAATTTACAACTTTATCGATATTTTCTGTGCTTAACTCAATAACGTCATCAACACCTAAAGTTATATTATTTAAATCAACATCATCACCAAATAAAACTTTAGTTCCGATAATGAAGTTCTTAATCTCTGTATCCCAATTTAAATCAAATAATGGTAAATTTATCTGTAAAATTCCAGCATCTCCGACTTTAATTAATTGGTTAGCAAGCGAATCTTTTAAGATGATAGAATCAGTTAACAAATCTAACTCCTCGCTAGTCAATGACAAGATATTATTAATTTTAATTAAATTATTAAGATCATCAAAGTCTGGATTATCACCAAACAATATTTTTGCTGAAACAAACAATTTACGTAATTGACCATCAACTCGAACGGCGCCGTGATAAACGTCATACCATTCTACAACACGATCAATGATTAAGAAACCATCAAGCATTCCCCCAGCAGCTGCCTCTTTTTCAATTATCTTAACAATTGCCTGAGTAATTATTGATGAGCCAAGAATACTATCTAATTCTACCGCACTTAAAGTAAATAAATCGGCTGGTAGATTCGTTTTCGCCAGTAAAATTTTTGCTGAGCTGAATAGTGAACTAAGTTCAGCTTTCCCGCTAACTCCTGACCAAACAATATCTTCAGATATTTCAATTTCAAATGGCATTCCTGTTTGAGCTAATAGAATTTCTAGTAACGCTCCAACATTAGAACTAAGTAGGTCTGATGAAGAAATATATCCAGAAATAGCATCAATGTTTTCTTCAGTCAATAAATTTAGCGGATCAAAATTTTCATTATCCAAAATATTAGCTTTCAAGAAAACATTTGCTAGCGATAATACAGCAACAAAATCTGTTTTATTTAAGTCATCAGCTGTAAATATTGCTCGATAATCTTCAGGCATAACCGTAATTAGTGTTTTTGCAAGAAGACCACTATTATTAGAAAATAATAGTGAATCATAAATCGCTGTTCCAAAAGTATTGATTGCAACATCGGTAATGTTATCAAAAATTAATTTTTTTTCTGCATCAAAACTTAAATTTAAACCTCTAAAGCCTGCATAAATATCACCTAAATTGCTTATTTCATCAGCAATATTAACATTTGTAAAATTTAAATCAGCTTTCTCAATATTGTTTTTCTCAAAGAAGTCATTAGCCTTTTCACTATTTAGTAAAAATTCTAATCCAACTTTACCCAACAATTCAACTAGTTCTAATTTCCCTAAACTTTTAAATATGGTATTAACATCATCGATGTTCAAAGTCAATAAATAATCTAGATTTTCATGTTCTTGGAATATACCGACATTATTAGCGGCCAGTAACGCGTCTTTAAGATTATTCAGTTCACTAGCAAAATCAACTTCTAAAATACTAGCAATTAATTCATTATAATTTTCTTCTGAAATAACATCTATTTGCTTATTTAAATATTCAACTCCTACTGGAATTGCAACGCCAATTAATTCTAATTCTGCAATATTGCTAAAAATATCATTTAGTATTTCTTCATCAAGAGCAAGAATACTTTCAATACTAATTTCTCCTTCAATATTATCAGTTAAAATTTTAAAAACAGTAATGACTTTTTTCAAATCACCCATTAAACTTACTTTTTGGCCTTCAAATTTAAATGATAACATTTCCGAGAAAACATATTCATCAAATGGTTGGTTCTTAATCTTTAAAAGACCAGAAACTTGCCCACCAAAAGTACTACGATATTCTTCCAAAAAATCTACTACTTCTACTAATATCTTAGGGTCAATTGGTACAGTATTTTCTAAATAAATTCTTTCATCTTCGTTAAGCGCTAAATTAAAACTAACATCTTCACTATCAATGGCAGCAACACCAATCTTCAATATTGGCGATAAAGTCGCAATACCCGATAAAAGCACACTAATAATCATGACAATAGCTAAACCATGGGCAGCGCCAACAAACAAGCCTATTAGCCTAGATCCAGCTTTTTTCTTTTCTTTTGCCTTTTTGCCAAGAATAATTTTTTGAATTATTTTAACGATAATCTTTATAATAGTCGCCATTAATACTAGCCATACTATAAAACTGACTATTCTAATAACCATAAAAATAAACTCATAAACTGCTTCATAGGCCAAACTACCAGATACAACAATTGTTTCCATACTAGGAGATATCACTCCAGCAAGCATCGTTATTGATTCATTTAATTTGGTAATAACAACTCCCTTAATTTCAAGGGGATAAATCCTAGATACGTCAAAATTCATTATCATTTTAGCGAAAATTGGTGTAAGAAGCCAACCCAACACTAAAAGCCCAACAAAAACAACTAAACTATATATCGACTTAAATGCCCCTCTAGCAAGCCCAATTAAGGCTCCTAAAGCAATTATGGCGATAACAGCAATATTAAAATATAAAATTAAATCCATGTTGTCTTTCATCCTCCTTATTTAATTTATATCTATATATTGTAAACTAGGCTATTTGAGTTTAATTTTACGATACCTGACAATTTCTGGCAATTTTAATGCTCTAGCAATACCGATACTCCCACCATTTTTAGTTGTAGCAAGATATCTAACAACTTTCGCGTTAATTAAACTATAAGCAATCAAGTGAGTAACTAAACTCCGACCTACACTTAAATTACGGTGTTGGGGATGAACTATTACACCAATGTCATAAATTCCATTGATGTTGAAAATACTTGCAATCCCCACTAATTTATCGCCAATAAAGCCTCCAACAGGTAATATATCATTTAAATTTACTTGTCCTTGTTCCACCTCGTTGTCTTTACATTTTTTCTTCAAAGAGTTAACAATTTTTAAATCATCAGCTACTAAATCCCTAATCGTTAATGTTTCCATGTGTTGAGGTTGCCATTTAGATGTATCATCCAAAAAGTAATATTTTTCATCGGTTGTTTCGTTAACATTACAGTTCTTATTAATAATTCTCGTTGCTTTTTTGATATTCATTCTTCTTTTTTTCTTGATAATATCAAAAACGCTAATATCAGAATAAATGATAAAACTCTTAAAGAGCTCAAATAGCATTATTTCATTTTTAAGTTGCTCAGAAAACCCGATAACATTAATACCTTTTTTAGTATTATTATCGATTAAGCAAAAATGTTTTTTAATTAATTCAATACTACTGTCCCTCATATATTATTTACCCTTTTTTCTAATCTCATTATTTATTAAACTTTGACTTTACGCTTTATTATTTAATATTAATATCTAAAAATGGTGATTATTTTACCATCCACGCTTATCTAATCTTTGGTCCTCAGGAAGGCTTTCAACAGGTTGACCCTTCATCGGTTTTGGTAAATCTTCTGACACTTCAGCAATAACTTTAGGATCGTTATAAGCAGCAACAGCCTTAACAATGGCCTTTGCCATTCGCTCTGGATCACTAGATTTAAAAATCCCTGAACCAACAAAAACACCTTCGCTGCCTAATTGCATCATTAATGCCGCATCAGCCGGTGTCGCTACTCCACCAGCTGCAAAATTAACAACTGGTAATTTGCCGTGTTTTGCTACCCAACAAACCAAGTCATAAGGAGCATCATTATTTTTTGCAAAAGTCATTAATTCCGCTTTTGGCATATTTTTCAAGGCATTAATTGATGCTATCATTGCGCGCATATGTTTAACTGCTTCAACAACATCACCAGTCCCAGCTTCACCCTTTGTTCTCATCATACTAGCACCCTCACCAATTCTTCGTAATGCTTCCCCAATATTACGGGCTCCGCATACAAAGGGAATCTTGAATTCGTGCTTATCAATATGATATAAATTATCAGCTGGAGTTAAAACTTCAGATTCATCAATAAAGTCTACTCCCAAAGCTTCTAAGATTTGCGCTTCTACAATATGGCCAATTCTCACTTTTGCCATAACAGGAATTTTAACAGCTGCTTGTATTTCTTTAATCATTTTTGGATCACTCATCCGAGCTACTCCACCTTCTTTACGAATATCTGAAGGAACTCGCTCTAATGCCATGACAGCAACCGCTCCGGCTCTTTCCGCAATTAAAGCTTCTTCAACATTAGTAACGTCCATAATAACGCCACCTTTTAACTTTTGTGCTAAGTTCTTATTAAATCCATGTTTTTCCATATCATTCTCCTATATATATTTATCATATATACTTTATTATACACTAAAACTTGCTTTTTGGAAAGTATAATACAATTTTTTTTATGAAAAACAATATCTTTATCTTAAATAAAGATATTGATTAAATAATAATTAAGATGTATAATTTTGCTGCTTGGAGTGTGGTAAAGTGCTACTATCGATTTGTATTAGTGTTCTCACATGTTTAATAATGATAATTTTTATATTAAAAAAACCGATAATAACCATTGGGAAAAGGCAATTTGCTTCGTTTTGGATTATATCACTGCTTGGAGCGATGATAATCTTAATTTGTGGAGGATTGCCGATTGAGATTTTAGTTGAAAATTTACTAGCTAACAATTCACTAAACCCTCTAAAAATTCTTGTTCTTTTTATCAGTATTTCCTTAATATCCATTACTCTAGATGAACTTAATTTCTTTAACTATATCGCCATCAAAGCTGTTTCAGTTGTTAAAGGATCGCAGTATAAACTGTTTTTTGTTTTATATGCCATAATTGCGGTGCTGACAATATTCACTAGTAATGATATTATCATCATTACCTTTACATTATTTATTTGTTATTTTACAAAGGCCGCTAAAATTAATCCCATACCTTATTTAGTAATGGAATTTGTCGTGGCAAATACCTATAGCATGATGCTTTATATTGGCAATCCCACCAATATTTATTTAGCTTCCGTTTTCAGCCTTGATTTTATTGAGTATTTTAAAATCATGGTTCTTCCAACGCTTGGAGCGGGATTAATATCGATTGTCCTCTTATTACTGCTCTTTAATAACCACTTAAAAAAATCCTTTTCGCCGCCAGCAGTAATAAAAATAAGTTTGAAGAATAAGCCACTAACTGTTATCGCGATTGTTATCTTATTGTGTTGCACTGTTTCTTTAGCTATCGCTAAATATTTACAATTAGAAATGTGGTTTATTTCCTTGATTGCTAGTTTGATGCTATCAGGGGCTGTAATTTTGAGCGATTATAAAAATAAAGATCAAAAAGTTTTGATTAAAAGTTTTCAGCGCGCACCATGGAGTTTAATTTTCTTCGTTCTTTCCATGTTTACGATTGTTTTATCCCTTAACCACCATGGCATTTTGAACAAGATTGCTAGTAGTTTGGCTAGTTTAAGTAAGAGTAGTAATTTAAAAACAATATTTGTCTATGGCTTAACATCAGCACTTACTGATAATATTGTTAACAACATTCCCATGACACTAGCTTATTCTTACATTTTACCAGGATTAAATAGCACAATGTTACCGTATGGAATATATGCAACAATTATTGGGTCAAATCTTGGAGCTTTTTTAACTCCAGTTGGCTCCTTAGCCGGAATAATGTGGATGAGCATTTTAAAAAAACAAGAAATAAATTTCTCGTTTGGTCAATTTGTTAAGTATGGAATTATTCTAACTAGCTGTATTCTTGTTGTTGCTTTGTTATTATTGTTTATTGTTATCTAAAAAGTTAAATAGAAAGAAAATCTATTTAACTTTTTTATTTAACATTTATATTATCACAAAGAAGCGAATAATATTTTTGTGGGGAATGCAAAGATTCCTTAGCGGTGGCTAGACTTGGAACAATAGAATATACTTTAGTGATTTTGCTATCAGCGATTTGTTTATCTGTTAATTCATTTACCGCACAGACTACGATAACTTTCTTATCTAAGGCCCGTTTAGTAATCGCAAAAACAACTTTTCCAAACAAACTTTGTTGATCAATCTTGCCTTCGCCAGTAATTATATAATCATAATCAGTAATTAGATTATCAAAATCCATTAAATCAAGAATGTAATTAATTCCTTGATGAAAAGCAGCCTTAAAGAACGTTTTAAACGCAAAGCCGAGGCCTCCAGCCGCTCCGGCACCGGGAAAACAAGAATTATCAACGCCAAAAATTTGCAGGCAAATTCTTGCATAATGTTGCATTTTCGCTTCAATAATAACTAAATCTTCCGTCCTACTACCTTTTTGCGGGGAAAAGACATAAGTAGCCCCGTTTATCCCTAGTAATGGGTTCTTAACATCGTTTAGGATAACAATTTCTTTCCCGGAAATCATCCGCAGAAAATCGGTTATATCAATATCAGTTATCAAATCTAATTTCTGGCAATTCATTTTTGTTAGCATTTCACTTCCTCGGAAGAATTTTACTCCTAAGGCTTCTAACATTCCTGCTCCCCCATCATTGGTTGCACTCCCACCAATTCCAACTACTATTTTTTTAGCGCCATTGGATAGAGCCTTTTTAATTAGTTGACCAGTGCCATATGTTGATGTTTGATAGGGATTTAGCTCATTGGTTTGTAAAAGGTTTATTCCACTTGCTAGGGCCATCTCAATATAAGCACAATCGTTAGCATCCTTTAAATAGTAAGTTTCTATTTCACGGAAAAGGGGATCATAAATTTGGCATTTTACTTTTATCGCCGCAATTAAAGGTTCAATGCATTCTAAAAACCCATCTCCACCATCGGAAATGGAAAAAAAGTCACAAGCAATAAAACGCTTTGCCAGTTGTTCTTTAGTAATTTTCCCTAACTCTTTTGAAGTTATTGTTCCTTTAAAAGAATCGATAATCGCCAATACTTTCATATAATCTCCGTTAGTCTTTATTTATTATCCTTTTGATATAGTCAATGTTGGCACCTTTAAAATTTTGCCCACGAATAAGTTTTTCATATAAATTATAACAACAAATTTCCAGATACTCTTGGTTATGGTGTTCAGGAAAAAGATGATCAATAATTCCATAGACTTTATTTTGAAAGAAATTATCATGGTTAACAAAACTTCTAATATTGAAACCTCTTTTCCCCATTTCTTCAATTACCAATTTGCTATAGGAAAAAAGATGATCTAAAGGATAGTCATAGCAATAATTAATTAAAATGTGCGCGTTTTGCTTAACATATATTGAATTTAATTCCCGCCATTGTGATAATAATTGTAGATTTGGTAAATTTGGTATTAATTTATCATGCCAAAGTCTCATTTTAGTTCCTCATTCCTCAGATATTCATATTTTATTCCTAGTCTTCCTAAATCTTCCAAGAAGTTAGGGTATGACTTGGAAATACATTCTGCATTTTGAATAATGACCGGGTTGGCACTAATCGTTGCTAGGACAGCAAAGGCCATGAAAATTCGATGATCTTGATGACTATCTAACGGAGCATGAGCTTTTATTTTACCTGGTTTGATTAGCAATTTGTTTGCTGATATAATTTTTGTTTCAATGCTTAATTTTTTTAAATTATCACAAATAGCAGCTAAGCGATTTGATTCCTTGGCTATTAATCTTTTAATTCCCGTTATGACAACTTCCGTAGTCGACTGCGTTGCAAGACAAGCCAATACTGGTCCTAAGTCAGGATAATTATTAATATTTGTGTTTTTTAAAGTGTATTTTGCTTTTTCAAAAATCCATGTTTTATTTATCCTGGAAATTTTTACTTGAGCTTTTTGCAATATTTTAATAATTTTATAATCAGGTTGATGGCTAGTATTTTTTATACTATTACAAACAATTTCCCCATTGATGGCCGCCAATCCTGCCCAAAAAGCTAACTGCGAATAATCAATTTCACTATGATAACTTGTTGCTTTATAGTTTTGATTACCATGAATATAAATTTCATATTTGTTTTTTCTTACTATTTCAATCCCAAATTGCTTTAAAATAGAAATTGTTAAGTCAACATAGCCAGATGAATAAAAAGGTTTTTTAATAATAATTGTTGAATCCTCAGTCAATAGCGGCAAATAAAACAATAAGCCACTAATAAATTGGCTAGAAACATCGCCATTTATCAGATATGTCCCACTTGATAACTTTCCTTGTAAGGTTAGACTATCTGCTTTTTTATTGAAGGATAGATTTTGCTCAGTAAACATCTCTTCATATACATCAAGCGGACGCTTAAAAAGGTTTTTATCTCCCGAAAAAATGACTTCAGGCGAAAATAATGTGCTTAGAGGAATTAAAAATCTCAGCGTTGAAGCTGATTCATTGACCTCCAAAGTTCCCCCAGTAGTATTTTTGTTTTTAATTCCCTCGACAACGATCTGATTATCAAAAAGATCAATTGTTGCTCCTAGTGTCCTAAGACAATCAATCGTTGCCTCAATATCGTCATTAAGCGTTATATTGTTAATAAAGCTTCTTCCCTGAGCAAGGCTAGCACATATTAAAGCCCGGTGTATTTCACTTTTAGATGCTGGGCAATTAATTTCACCATGTGCAAAACTAGGATATATTTTTACATCCATTAAATATCGCGCCCTATCACACGGGCAATTTTACGACCATTAGTTATTAAATTGGCAAAATTCTTTAATTTTAGCGACTGTTGTCCATCACTTAAAGCTAATTGTGGATTATTATGAACCTCAATTAATAAGCCATCAGCTCCAGCAGCAATAGCTGCTAGTGACATTGCTTCTACTAGTTCCCAATGGCCAGTAGCGTGAGATGGATCAACAATAATTGGTAGATGTGATATCTTTTTAATCAAAGGAATAACCGATAAATCAAGCGTGTTGCGCGTTGCCCTCTCGAAGGTTCTGATTCCTCGTTCACATAAAATAACTTGTTGATTACCTTCAGACAAAATATATTCAGCACTCATTAACCACTCTTCAACGGTACTAGATAGGCCACGTTTTAGTAAAATAGGTTTATTAATTTTGCCTAATGCTTTCAACAACTCAATGTTTTGCATATTACGGGCTCCCACTTGGATAATATCAACATTAGCCACAAATTCAGGAATTTTATCAATTGTCGTGATTTCGGAAACAATTGGTAAATTATATTTTTTCTTAGCTTCTACTAAATAGGTAATGCCTTTACTTTCTAAACCTTGAAAAGCATATGGTGAAGTACGATGTTTATACGCTCCACCACGAAGCATTTTGGCTCCAGCTAATGCCACGCCTTCAGCAATTTCCATAATTTGTGATTGACTTTCCACGGAACAAGGACCACCAATAATGACAATATTTTCATTACCACCTATTTTAATACCACTAACATCAACGATAGTATCTTGAGGATGGAATTCGCGACTTGCTTTTTTATATGGTGCTGTTATTCTCGTAACACTTGCTACCCAATGATTAGCACCAATGTTTTGTTCTTCTAGAAAGCCTGTGTCACCAATGATGCCGAGAATATGGATCTCATCATTAAGCATATCAACAACTTTAAAACCATTGGCTTCAAGTTGGGCAATGATTTTTGTTATTTCCGGTTGCGGAGTTTCTTTTTTTAATGTTATTATCATATTATTTCTCTCTTTTTATATATTGCCAATATTTTTCGCTTATTTCCAAAACAGCTTCTTCAAGTAATTGATTATTATCAATTACAACGTCAGCATATTTTGGATATAATAATTCGCGCTGGGAGGCAATTTTTTCCCAATCGGCTATGGTTTTAAATAATGGACGGGTCGAATCCTTAATTGTTATTTTATCTTTATTCCTTTGAATATAAACGATAAAACCTTCGCTACTTAACTTAGCCATATTATCTTCATCAAGAATGCTGCCACCACCAGTCGCAATAACACAACCATGGCAATTCATTTCTTTAATAACTTGTTTTTCAAATTCCCGAAAACCTTCTTCGCGTATCTCAGAAAAGATAGCGGCTATTTTTTGCTTTGTCTTTTGTTCAATAACATTATCAATATCAACTACTTGTTTTCCTAATTTTTCTCCTAAGGCGATAGCAATCGATGATTTACCGCTATAAGGCATTCCGATTAAAACAATGTTTAATTTATCTTGATAGATTTTATGAACAATTTTAGTAATTAGTGTTTCTTCATATAAACAATTATCCCATAATTGGCGAGCAAAATATGCTTGGGTGACTAATAACTCAAGACCATTAATAGCAAGCATTTTCATTTTAACTGCTTTTTGGATAAGTTTAGTTCGTAAAGGATTATAAACAAAGTCAATTACTACTTCTGTTTGCTTAAAGTTACCTAAATCGAGGGGTTCTTTATTATAATCAGGAAAAGTCCCAACAGGCGTTGCATTGATAATAATATCATAACTTTGCCTATTTAACGATTGATAAGCAATCATATCACCGTGAGGCGAACGTGAAGCAACAGCAATATCTAATACTCCTAGATCTTTTAAAACGGCACAAACCGTTTTAGATGTCGCACCTGACCCGAGGACTAAACATTTTTTATCAATTAAGTTTATTTTATTTTTTTGTAATAATTGGTAAAAGCTTAAGTAATCAGTATTATAGCCTTTTAAAAAACCGTTAGTATTAGTTATTGTATTGACGGCACCTGTTTTTATGACTGTTCCATCAAGAAAGTCTAAGTACGGAATTACTCTTTCTTTGTAAGGAATAGTAACATTGATGCCTTGAAAATCTCTTTTTCCTAAGAAATCAGCAAGTTCTGTTTCTTTTAAGGAAACAATTTTATAATCGCGATGATTAAACATCTGGTGAATTTCTGGTGAGTAAGAATAAGCAATATTCTTACCGATTAGGCCAAAATCCATGTTATATGTCCATCCATTCGTTAGCTTTTTTGGCTATCATTAAATCTACTATCGCAATTGCTACCATACTATCGACAACTACTCGTGCTCGGTGTACGATGCAAGGATCGAAACGGCCTTTAAATTCATGAATAACATTTTCCGATGTTTTAATATTGACTGTTTCTTGCGGTCGACTAATCGAAGGTGTTGGTTTAACAACTGTTTTAATGATAATTGGCATGCCGTTAGTTATCCCACCATTAATACCACCGTTATAATTAGTTTTGGTTTTAATACTTTCTGAGAAATGAAAAGCATCATTAACTTCGGAACCACGTTTATTACAAAAATCAAAGCCTAAGCCAAATTCAATCCCCTTAATGCCAGGAATACTAAATATTAAAGCTGACACCGTTGATTCAAAGGAATTAAAAAATGGTTCTCCTAAGCCAGCAAGATCACCAACAACAACAGTTTCTAAAATACCACCTAGCGAATCATTATCTTTGCTAGCTTGGGAAATTTTTGCAATCATTGCCGCTTCTGCTTGTGGCGAAATAGTCGCAAAATATTTATTATTTAGTTCATCAATTATTTTATCTATATTTTGAAAATCAATTTCTTCGTCAGTAACATTATATATATTTTTAATATGAGTTCCTATTTTAATCATTTGGGTTTCTAAAATTTGCTTGCAAATTGCGCCCGCAACAACTACTGGTGCGGTAATTCTTCCCGAAAAATGACCGCCTCCGCGGTAGTCTTGAAAGCCATGATACTTTAAAAAAGCGCTATAATCAGCATGAGATGGTCGGAGAAAATCTTTATTTTCAGCATATTTTGTTGAATCAATATCGCGATTTAAAATGGTTATTGCTAGTGGGGTTCCGGTTGTCCTACCGTTCCAAAAACCGCTTAAGATTTGCAACTCATCTTTTTCTTGGCGAGATGAGGAAATATCCCCGTAGGGTTTTCTTTTTTCTAATTCTTGGGTAACTTTGGTGAAATCAATAGCTAGTCCAGCTTTTAAGCCGTCAATGACAACGCCAATCGCTTCACTATGAGACTCGCCAAAAATTGTTATTTTTAAATTACCATTATAGATTGAGGACATACTATTCTCCTTTTAAAATATTAAGCAATTCTTCTTCATTAACAAAAACAAAATATGGTTGCCCAATTTTATCAACTTTTATTAGTTTTATTCCTTGATCGCTGACTTTTTTATCATTTAAAATGAAATTGTAAATTTCCTGCCAATTAATAGCAAAGTTTAAATCGCTATTCATCGCCCTTAGTATCTTCTTTGTTTTCACTTTTAAAGCTTCCCCTAAAACATAACTCATTCCTAGCGCCACTGCTTCTCCGTGAAGAACTTTATCAAGATTACAACTTTCAATCGCATGACCGATTGTATGGCCTAAATTTAATACTTGGCGGATATTATTATCATAAACATCCTGTTCAACTATTTTCTTTTTAACGTTTATTGCTCTAATTACAACTTCTTCTAGAGCCCCAAGATATTGGTCATTATAAAATAGGTTAAATAAAATTTCGTCTCCGAGGATGCCGGCTTTTAAGGCTTCAATTAGGCCATTTTTAAAATGGCGATTAGGAAGCGTCTTTAATGTTGATAAATCAATTAAGACTTTCTCTGGTTGATAAAAAGTTCCCACGGCGTTTTTCACATTATTGCTATTTAGCGCTACCTTGCCCCCGATTGAACTATCAACCATTGATAATGTAGTTGTTGGGATATTAATAAAACGACAACCTCTTTTATATGTCGCAGCAACAAATCCTGCTAAGTCACCAACAACACCGCCGCCTAAAGCAATGATTAAATCTGTTTTAGAGAATTTTATTGCTAGTAGCTGAGAAATAATATTTTCATATACTGATAAAGATTTACTTTTTTCCCCTGGGACAATAGAATGAATAGTAACATTTTTTGCTTTTGCTTTAACTTTTTCTTGATAAATTAATGGGATATTACTATCGGTAATAATCATAGTTTCGGAAGGGAAGGTAATATGCTTTTCAATTTCATCTAAAAGATTAGGCAAAATAATGACATCATAGGACTAATTAGTTAGTTTGATTGGAATTATC
>DATESD010000144.1:0-2408 GCA_035270985.1 Bacilli bacterium
GATTTAGTTCTAGAAATAATAAAAAAAGATATGAACGATTTACATAAGTACCGCAAGGTTTTGTTGAATGATGTTGGCGAAGACCCACAACTAGAAAAGCTAATTATTGCGATGTTCGACAATAATTTGAATATTACCAAAACTGCGGGGGAAATTTATATGCATCGCAATACGATAAATAACAAGTTAGAAGTTATAAAAAAGGCGACAGGGATGAATATTCAAGAGTTTAAAGATGCGATAAGCATGTATTGGCTAATAAAGTCAAAGTAATTATTGTGCACTTTGCACATTGAATTAAAGAACAAAAAAAGTTATAATTTAAGAGTAAATATACATTAGGAGGTAAATTAATGGCAACTGTTACACTAACAAATCTAAATAAGGTTTATGATGGCAATGTTCATGCTGTTGTGGATTTCAATTTAAAAGTAAAAGATAAGGAATTTATTGTGTTCGTTGGTCCATCAGGATGTGGTAAAACGACAACGTTGAGAATGATTGCAGGATTGGAAGAAATAACTTCTGGTGAATTAAGAATAGACGATGAAATTGTTAATGATGTTGCTCCAAAAGATCGTAACATCGCGATGGTTTTCCAAAGCTACGCTCTATACCCTCATATGACTGTCTATGATAACATGGCTTTTGGTTTAAAACTTCGTAAATTTGGTCGTGACGAAATTGATCGTAGAGTTAAACATGCAGCCGGAATTTTAGGATTAGGTCAATATTTAGATCGTCGTCCTAAAGCTTTATCAGGTGGTCAAAGACAACGTGTTGCCTTAGGTAGAGCAATCGTGCGTGATGCTAAGGTTTTCTTAATGGATGAGCCACTATCAAATTTGGATGCTAAACTTCGTGTACAAATGAGAGCAGAAATAATTAAAATTACTGAGAATTTAGGAATAACTACTATTTACGTAACCCATGACCAAATTGAAGCGATGACTATGGCTTCAAGAATTGTTGTTATGAAAGACGGTTTGGTTCTTCAAGTAGGAGCTCCTAAGGACATATATGACAATCCTAACAATATTTTTGTTGGCGGGTTTATTGGAACTCCACCGATGAACTTTGTTGAAGGAAAAGTTACTGATGCTGGTTACTTCCAATGTGGTGATCATAAGGTTGGAGAATCGAAAATTAAAGTTTCAGAATCAAGAATGAAATTATTGAAAGATCAAAATTTCCTTGAAAAACCAATTGTTTTAGGCATTAGACCAGAAGATATTCATGATGAACCAGACTTCTTGGAAAAACATCCTGAACAAAGAGTTAAACTTAAAGTTGATGTTGCGGAATTATTAGGAGCTGAAACTAATATTTATGCGATTATGAATGGTCAAAGCTTAGCAGCTAAAGTTGCGGCAAGAGTTGACATCCATATGGGAGATGAAATTGAGTTAGGCTTTAACATGGAAAAATGTCATTTCTTTGATCCAGAGACAGAACAAAGAATTAAGAGAAATTAAGAAATAAGCAGTCTTTTCGACTGCTTTTTATATTTAAAGTAATAAGGAGGGGAAAATGAAAATATTTATTATTGGAGGAACAGGATTACTAGGTAGTCAAGCGGCAGCAGAACTTATCTCAAGAGGTCATAAAGTATCATCTATCGCTTTGCCACCAATACCAGACGGAGCACTTTTGCCGAAGGAAATGGAAATAAGCTTGGGGAATTATATTGATATGTCCGATGAAGAATTACTGATGAATTTCGAAGGTTGTGAAGGGTTTATTTTTGCGGCCGGAGTTGATGAGAGAATTGAGCGACCACCATCAATTTATCAATTCTTTAAAAAGTATAATATAGATACAGTGAAAAGGTTATTAGGCCTTGCTAAAAAAGCAGGAGTAAAACATGCGGTTATTTTGGGGTCTTACTTTTCTTATTTCGCAAAGAAGAATCCAGAAATGGAATTAACAAAGTGGCATCCATATATTAGAAGTAGAATTGATCAAGAAAAAGAAGCTTTTAAATTTGCTGATCTTGATTTTGATGTGGCCATTTTAGAACTACCATATATTTTTGGAACACAACCAGGGCGCAAACCCGTTTGGACATTTTTAGTCGAGAATTTATTAATGATGAAAAAATTAACTTTCTACCCTAAAGGTGGGACCACAATGTTAACCGTAAAACAGGTTGGACAAGCTATTGCCGGAGCTTTAGAAAAGAACAAAGGCGCTAACGCTTATCCAATTGGGTATTACAATATGGAATGGAAAGAAATGATTGGTATATTTAATGAAAATATTGGATTAGAAAAAAACAAAATAGTTACAGTGCCTAAGTTTCTTTACCGGATGATGATGAAAAAAATTATGAAAGAACAAATAGAGAACAATATCGAAGGCGGCTTGAACATGGTAAAGTTTACCGATATTCAATGTTCTAACCTATT
>DATESD010000145.1:0-9720 GCA_035270985.1 Bacilli bacterium
CCTCAGAGTTTAACTATTATTGGTGAAGAAGTATTTAAAAACTGCCAATCGATTAGAAGCATTTCTCTTCCTAACAGTGTCACAACTATTGGGCAAGGAGCTTTTAATGATTGCAAAAATTTAGAAAGCATCCTTTTACCAACAAATTTAAAATCAATAGAAGCTTGGGTTTTCGCATACTGTAGTTCTTTACGAAGTATAAATCTTCCTTCGGGAATTACTTCGATAGGACTATCGTCGTTTAGTGGAGCCGCAAGCCTTACAGATATCGCAATACCATCGACGGTAACACAAATTAGCGCTGACGCTTTTGAAAATTGTGTGTCATTAAAAACAATGTTTATTCCTTTAAGTGTGATTACTATTTATAATTCTATTGCTAGCGGCTGTAAGGCCTTAACGATTCGCTGCCAAGCGAGCGGAAGACCTTCGGGATGGACGGAGCAATTCAATAGTTTAGATTGGAATGGAAATCTTATTCCTGTCGTTTGGGGATATAATAATTAGATTAAAATAGCGGTAAGTGTCGATATAGTTTGTACCAAAAACAAAAGAATATTCTTTAGGAGTATTCTTTTATTAATTATAAAGTAAACATTTCCCCGAAAGCCTTTACAAAAAACATGATTTTTATTATAATATATATAATTGTAAGAATAATAAGAGGAAAATTATGGAAAGAACAGTAGCAAAATGCTTATTAGAAATTAAAGCAATATTTTTTGGCTTTTCAACTGAGTACATTTCTTCTAAGGGTGAGAGATTGCCGGTTTATTGTAATAACAGAGTAATACTTTCATATCCTCGGGTTAGAAAGGTGATTACTAAATGGCTAACAAATGTGATTACCGAAACTTATCCAGATGCAGATATGATTATCGGGACTTCAATTGCCGGAGCTTCCTTTGCTGTTTCGATAAGTGATGCTTTAAGTCTTGCCACAGGTTATGTTTTAGAAGGTGATGCTCTTCGGGATTCGGATGAGCGAATAAGAGAAGCCTTTAAACCAGGTGCTAAAGTTGTTGTTATCGATGATACGATTCGGATGGGAACAACACTAATTAGTGTTGCGCATACTTTGAGAAAATTTGGATGTGAAGTTTTAGGGGGAGTTGCTTTGTTCTCTTATGAATTAGAAGAGACTGAAAAGAAACTAGCTGCTGAGAAAATAAAATATACAGCCCTTACAAATTTTGATACAGTTACCTTAATCGGCCAACAAACAGGTAGGATAAGTTATAGTGAATATTTACAGTCTTTAAAATTTAAAAGTGAACCTTTTGCCGATGAATGGCATAAGCAGTAAGGCAATTAATGGACACTTTAAAGATAGCAAAAGAAAATGTCAAGATGATTGCTCACCGTGGTGTTAGTGGATTAGAGAAAGAAAATACAATCGCAGCTTTTATTGCGGCCGGAAACCGAACTTATTTTGGAATGGAATGCGACATTCACTTAACTAAAGATAATGTCTTTGTCGTTTGCCATGATGATCATACGGGCCGAGTATCACCAATAAAGAAGGTTATTAAAGAATCAATTTATGAAGAGTTATCACAAATCTGTTTATTAGGGTTTGAAAGTAAAACAACCAAAAACTATTTACGGATTCCAACTTTAAAGGAATACTTAGAAGTTGCTAAAAAATATAATAAATATTGTATTATTGAACTAAAATGCGAATTAGAGAGAAAAAATGTTGAAAAATTGTTGGCAGAAATAGAAGAATTAAAATATCTTAACAATGTTATTTTTATATCTTTTAATATCAACAATTTGAAAAAAATACGGAGAATAAATAAAGCGGTACCACTGCAATATTTGACTTCAACATATATAAAAGAATTGCCAGAGATTTGCAAAAAAGAAAAAATGGATGTCAATATTGCGTATAGCGAATTGAGTTTGCCAATCATAGAAGAGTTTCATGCATTTAATATAAAAGTTAATGCTTGGACAGTTAATAATCCAATTGAAGCCCTAATTTTAGTTTCGTGGAATATTGATTATATTACCACTAATATCTTAGAATAAGTTTCTTGAGAGATTAGAGGCTTGTTACTATTATTTTTTAAAAATATGATATACTAATTACTCGAGGTGATAATTATGAGTTTATATAAAAACGATTATGAAGTTTACAAAGCAATAAAAAATGAATTAAAACGGCAACAAAACAATATTGAGTTGATTGCCTCAGAAAACTTTACGTCAAAAGAAGTGATGGCTGCTCAAGGGTCAGTCATGACAAATAAATATGCCGAAGGATATCCGGGCGCCCGCTATTATAGTGGTTGCGAAAATGTTGACGTTGTTGAAAGATTAGCAATAGAAAGAGTAAAAGAATTATTTGGCGCTAAATTTGCTAATGTTCAGCCACACTCAGGTTCTCAGGCAAATATGGGCGCTTACCGAGCGCTTTTACAAGCCAAAGATGTTGTCTTAGGGATGGCTTTAGACCAAGGTGGTCACTTGACTCACGGACATCCTCTAAATTTTTCGGGGATAGATTATACTTTTATTCCCTATTTTGTTAAAAGAGAAACTGAAGAAATAGATTATGAAGCTTTAGAACAATTAGCTCTAAAAGAAAAACCAGCTTTAATCGTTGCTGGGGCGAGTGCGTATCCTCGGGCTATTGACTTTAAACGCTTGCGAGAAATAGCGGATTTAGCTGGAGCAAAACTAATGGTTGATATGGCTCATATTGCCGGTTTAGTAGCTGCAGGATTACATCAAAATCCTATTTTATATGCTGATATTGTTACGAGTACAACGCATAAAACTCTCCGTGGACCTCGTGGGGGAATAATCCTTACCAACAATGAAGAAATAGCGAAGAAAGTAGATAAAGTGATTTTCCCGGGAATTCAAGGGGGACCATTGATGCATGTTATAGCTGCGAAGGCTGTGGCCTTTAAAGAAGCACTGCAAGATGATTTTAAACTTTACCAACAACAAGTAATTAAAAATAACAAAGTTTTAGCCGAAGAATTGTTGAAATATGGATTTACTTTAGTTGCTAACGGGACCGATAATCATTTGTTAATTTTAAACTCTAAGAAGTCTTTAGGGCTTTCGGGAAAGAAAGCTGCGAACATCTTAGATAGTGTTGGCATTACCTGCAATAAAAACACTGTTCCGTATGATACGGAAAAGCCCATGGTTACTAGTGGAATTAGAATGGGAACAGCTGCGGTGACAACTCGAGGTTTTAAAGAACCGGAAATGAAAAAAGTTGCGGAATTTATTAATCGAACGTTAAGAAACTATTTAAATCAGGAAGAATTAGAAAAAGTTAAAGGCGAAGTTTTAGAATTAACATCACAATTTCCTTTGTATAGTTAAATTGAAATGTCTTTCATTTAAAAAATTTATATGTTAGAATAAAGAAAAGGAATGAGTGAAATATAAACACTGCATTCTTCGTTATAAGAAGAAAAACGGAGGAACACATGAGATATAGAATAGAAAAAGATTCTCTTGGAGAGAAAGTAATTCCTGCTGAATCTTATTTTGGTATTCAAACTCTTCGTTCAAAGGAATTATTTCGCATAACAAAGCACGGACAATGTCGCCAAAACATTAAAGCCTTTGCCCATGTAAAAAAAGTCGTAGCGAAAACAAATTATGAATTCGATTTTATCTCTCAAGAGAAGGCTAATGCTATTATTTTGAGTGCTGATGAAATATTAAACGGCCGACTTCACGGACAATTTGTTACTGATTCAATTCAAGATGGATATGGTATGGGCATGAATATGAATGCATGCGAGGTTATTGCCAATAGAGCAAATGAGATGTTAGGTGGAGAAAAAGGGCGATATGATAAAGTTCACCCGATTGATGATGTTAATCTCAACCAAGACAATGAAGAAGTGGTTGTTCTAACGGGGAAAATAACAACAATAAGATTAGTGAAAAAATTGATGACCGAAGCAAAAAAATTAGTAAACGCCTATTATGATAAAATTGAACAAGCAAAACTGGTTAAGGATGATCCGAATTCATTTGGTTACCAATTAGCTTCAATGGCGAGCATTTTAGAAAAAGACATTAAGAGATTAGATAAAGCCCTAGATTCAATGCTTGATATTCATTTTGGATTAGCTTTAAATATTGAAGATGGCCAAAGAAAAGAAGAATACCTTAAAAAGTTTGTGAAAAACTTAACGTTATCAAATAGTGAAAATTACAGTTATTCTAAAAACACCTTTGATTCTGCGCGCAGTTTAAATGGATTTATGATGGTTTCTTCGGTGCTAAAAAACATGATCGTTAACTTTTCCAAAGTTGCTAGCGACTTGAAAACTTTATCGATAGCAGGGCAAATAAAAATACCTCAAGTGCAAGATTTCTTAACGTTTGAGGATAATAATGTTGTTTTAGATATGGTAAGACAAATTTCCTTTTATATTATGGGTAATGACTTGACAGTTTCACGCGCTGTTGAAGAGGGTAACTTGGGAATCAATGTTTTTAAACCGATGATATATGCTTGTCTTTTTGAAAGTATAAATTTAATTAGAAGAACAATCCGCACAGTAAGAGAAAATGTTGTTGAACCGATGTTAATATGAAAATCACAAAATGAAGGCTTAGGGCGTTGATAAAATCAACGCTCTATTTTTTGTTTAGGCAAATAAAAAAACTCTTTTTTCAAAAAAGAAAAGAGAGTTTGTCATAGGCTGAAACCAAAAAAATGTGGTTTTTTATAAAATGAATTTAAACATTACTAAAGCATCTTTATAAGAAGATGTTTGGTAGGTAATGCGGTCACTTCCAAGAAGTTTACATCCCGGGAAAAACGAATTGCGATAGGCATCTGTATGGCGTTTATATTGGATTTCGATATCAAAATTATTAGGTAAGAAAACAACATTCGCAGATAAGTCTTTTTTTAAGGCGCGATAAACTCCTTCTTCAATTTCTCTACAAGTAATATTAGGGTGGTTAGAAATGACAGCATTATAACGTCCCTCTTTACTAGCAACAGTTTCAATATTTGGGTTAATGTCTTTAACTAAGGTTGTAAGGTTAGCGTCTCCGCTTAAAAAAGCAACAGGTACTTTTAGTGTTGATGCATAATAAGCATTAATAGTGAATTCGCTAGCAATCGTGCCATTTATTTTTACGTGGTGAAGGCTAGTATTCATTGTGTGTGATAAAGGGTTACCGTTTGAACGTGAAGGACTGTGATAGCCGATAAAAATAACGGCATCAAAAGAATCATCTAGTCCCGCCATCATGCTACAAGGGTTACCTTCCCAGCCTCGATGAAGTTTAACTTCTTCAGGTAAATCAAAAATATTTAAATTTCTTGCGCTGTCATGAGCATCTTTAATAACTATTTCCGTTGCCCCAGCTTTTATTGCGCCGCGGCAAGCAGCATTTACTTCGCGTTGCAACTCTTCTTGAAATTCTTTATAACGTGGTGAAGAAGCCTCTGTTTCTTCCCAATTGCAAATTCCATTTACACCTTCAATATCGATACTCATAAAAATTTTCATAAATTCCATTTCCTCCTGACGATTATAAATCAATTATACATTAAAAAGGTTATATTTTAAATATATATTTTATTTTTTCGACAAATGTGGTATAATAAACATATATTTTGGAGGTAAAAAATGGAAAAAATTAAAATGCGTACTAAATTTGATTACAGAACAATGAAGTATTGTAACATGTATTTATTGACATATAAGAGGAAGAGTTTTTATCTGTATATCTTCTTAGTGTTACTATCAATCGGTGCTAGTATTTACTTCGGTTTCTTTTCGGGAGAAACTAATTTATTAATGGCTGGCTTGTTTTTGCTTGTGGCGGCTTATGTTACTTATCAAGCCTTTTCAGTTGAAAAAGCATTAGATAAACATTTGCAAAACTTTTTTCACAACCGCCCAGTTGTGGAACAAATAATTGAACTAGATGAAGAAAAAATAATCATTACCGCATCATCTCATCCTAACGAACCGCAAACCCATGAGTGGCTTTTTGTTACCGAAATTCATGAAATCCCACAATACTATATGTTGTTCATCGGGAAAAATACGCCGATTATTCTTGATCGTAGTGCCGATGCATTATTAGAAGGTTCATTTGCTGACTTAGCAGCTTTAATTAAAGAGAAGGCGGAATTAAAACCGTATAAAGTTGTTGATAAGGACATCCTTAGAAAACCAATAACTTATATTCATCAATATATTGAACCTGTTCATAATATTGAAGATGCCGAAATTGATGAAGAAAATGATTTAGAGCAATTAGAAGTAACATCAGTTGATGAAGCAGAAGTTATTGAAACTGAGGAAGACAAAAAAGCATAATAATGAAAATTGTCGTTAGCACTAATTTTTCCGAATCGCGAGCTAAAACATTTTTTCGCTTTCATTTGTCAAGAAAATCTAAATCAAAATATGTTTATTTTAGTATAGGCATCTTTCTAATAATACTAAGCGGAATAGTTACTTTTGCTTTACATCAGGACATTGTGGGAATGACTCTTTTCCTAGCAGGTCTTGCTGTTTTTGCCGTTAGGCCGATACAAATAAATTCAATAGTGAAAAAGATAGTCGAGAAAAGTAAAATCAGTGGCGGAAAGTATCTAATAACCGTGGAAGAAGATTTTATCACATACGACTTTGAAGGAAACGTTAAACGGTACTCCTGGAAAGATATTGAATCTGTCTTTGAAACAGGAGATTGCTTTTACGTTTATACTAATCCTAATATGGCGATTATAATTCCTAAGTTTGCAATCGATAGAGTGAAGCGAAATGAACTAATTGCATTTTTCAAAGCAAATGTCGCTTACAAGAAATATCGCTTTAAGCAGAAAGTAGAGGAGTAGACCTATGAAAAAAATTATTATTTTTCTTGGGATTCTAGGGGCATTGTTGCTCGGCTTTACTACTTTAAAAGGAATATGGTTAATCCTCTTTTTGTTAATAATTTTCCCGTTAGTTTTTTTCTATTTGCCGATTCTATTGCGGATTGAAAAGCGAGAAGAACTAACCGAAGAAGCAAAAAAAGAAAGAGATAAAAATGATCGATTTTCGCGGTGGGAATAATGAATAATAGTCCTAACGAGCAATTGATAATTTTATATGAAGACAACCATTTAATTGTTGTTGTTAAACCGGAAAACGTATTATCTCAAGAAGATATAACAGCAGAAGCGGATATGCTTAATATTATTAAAGCATATCTAAAAGAAAAGTACCAAAAGCCAGGTAATGTCTACTTGGGATTAATCCATCGCTTAGATCGACGTGTCGGGGGAGTGATGGTTTTTGCAAAGTCATCTAAAGGGGCGAGCCGGCTCAGTGAAGATATCCGGAACCATCTTTTTTTCAAAGAGTATTATGCAATTGTAGCGGGTAAATTATTAACGAATAAAACCCTGACTGACTATATTGTTAAAGAAGAAAAGAATAAACAATATAAAGCAAAAGTATCCTCAGCTAATGACGCTGAAGCAAAAGAAGCAGTTTTAAATTACGTTGTTGAAAAAAACATTAAAATAGATAATAAAGATTTCACCGTTTTAAAGATAGAGTTAATTACCGGAAGATACAATCAAATAAGATTGCAATTAGCCAATCTTGGCCATCCAATTATTAACGATTTTAAATATGGATATGTCGGAGAAAATATTGATAACAACTTAGGACTTTGGTGTTATAAAATTAAATTCTTACACCCGGTTTCTAAACAAGAAATTGAAATTTCATATTTACCAAAAGAAGGGGTGTGGCGCTTTCTATGAAAAACAAAAAAATTCTAGCATTTGGATTAATTGTCATATTGTTTTCTTTTACTGTTTTAGTAGGAGTACTGTCTAATTCATCAATTAAAATTGATTCCTATGATGCAATCATTGAAGTAGATGAAGCGGGGAATATGACCGTTGAGGAAACGTGGATTATTAATTATCCAGATGGGTATAATGTTCGTTTTCGCGATTTAAAATACACAAAAGATCATGCAAATAATCCGTTATTATTTGGAATAAATTATGATAACGATAAAGCAAAGTTAGATTTAAATTCATTAAAAACGAAAGTTTCCTATATTGATGGCGATGAGATCATCGATGTTACCGATAAGATAGATATTGGATATTCATTTAATGGTGATCTTGATGAACTAGGGGCACCGATCGAATGTTATCCTTACAGCTCAGAGTGCGAGTCGGCGTTTGTTAATCTTCAAGAGATTGGCGGAATGAAAGAAAAGATGGTTTTTGAATACACCTATACAATCAACGGTGCGGTAACAGGTTATAATGATGTTGCGGAATTAAACTGGGTGTTGTTTAGTGGCGTTGAAGCGACCGTTAAAGAGGCTCACGTCCAGATAAACATTTATAATAATACTGACCTTGATACTTTGAGGGTATGGGGGCACGGTTTAAGCCAAGGTAATTTGGCGATTACTTCGCCTAAGGAAATAAATATTAGCGCTTTTAAAGTTAAAACAACGGAAGAGTTAGAATTACGGATCGTAATGGATAGTAGCGCTGTAACAAGTATTGCTAGTAAAAATGTTATTCCCGCAACTATGCTTGATAAAATAGTTGATTATGAAAGTGGCCTAGCCGCGGAAACAAATCGAGCGAATATTATTGCGAAGACAATTAACTTGTTAACAATAATATTAATCACAGTGATGGCTTATATAATTTACAAAGTATACAAGAAATACGATAAAGAGTATACTCCAGAATTTGCTGGCGTCTATTACCGGGAACTGCCTTATGAATACTCCCCAGCGGAGATGAGTTACTTATATTATTTTGGTAAAACAGTTGATGAAGATGTAACAGCAACACTGCTTGACTTAGTTCGGCGCAAATATTTAGAACTAGAAGTTGCTCCAGTAACAACAGGTAAAAAAGATAATAATATGACAATATTATTAAATAATGATCAAAGTACTGCTAGTTTGTTACCTCATGAAAAACATATAATAGATTGGTTTATCAAAGAAATTGGTGATGGCCAAAAAGTAACGATTGAGCAAATTGAAAAATACGGTAAAAAAAGTTACGCAGAAGCAACGAGGTTTACAGAACAAGGCAGCCAATTCAAACGAAAAATTAAAGCCGAAGCAATAAAACATGATTTCTTTGAAAATGCGGCGGAGAAGGCGAAGAGCAAAGCCCAAATATATGCTTTGTTGCCACTAGCCTTGGTTGTCATTTGTTTCTTTATTGCCCCATTGTTTGGTGTTGATGCTAGTGTTAATGGCTTAATTTCTTTAGCCATAGCTGTTATTTATATCGTATATTTGTTTTCTATTAAAAAGCGGAGTAAATCAGGAAATGAACAATTTACGAAGTGGAAAGCTTTTAAACGTTTCCTAGAAGAATTTAGTATGATGAAAGATTACCCAATGGCGAGTGTTATTGTGTGGGAACATTATTTAGTATATGCTACATCATTAAAAATAGCTGATAAAGTAATGGAACAATTGCGCGTTAAGTTGCCAGAAATAAGTAGCGATGAAGGAACATTCCTATCTAATCGGTATATGTATCCGGGATTTTATTATGGATATATGTTTGGCAGAATAAATTCATCGGTGTCAGTTGCCCGATCAAATGTTGTTAGTACTATCTCGGCTCATAATAACGCTAGCGCTAGTGGTGGCGGTCGTGGCGGCGGATTTAGTGGCGGATCGTCTTTTGGTGGCGGTGGGGGCGGAGCTCGAAGC